>NZ_JBEXPJ010000098.1:0-31825 GCF_040611995.1 Lentzea sp. NPDC006480 | reverse complement strand
GTTGCGGAGCAGCCGGGTAGACGTGTGAGCAGCATCTCGCCTTCGAGCGACGGCCTGCGAGTGCAGGCCGTCGCCCGGTCAGACCGCCTGCATCGACCGCGGGTACAGCCAGCTGCCGGGCGTGTCCTCGGTCGGGTTCGTGTAGTAGTCGTGCACCGCGTCGACGTACTCCTGCAGGCTGATCGAGCCGTCGCCGTCGGTGTCCACGTGCTCGAACGCGGTCCTGCACTCCGCCTCGGACAGCCCGCGGGCCTGCAGCAGCACCTGGAACTCGGCCTCCTCGACCCGCCCGTCGCCGTTGGTGTCCGCGAGCGCCAGCAACGACTCGGACACCTCCAGGAACAGGTCGTCGAACTCGTCCACGTCGACGAACGCGGCCAGCATCGCCGCGCGGTACTCGGGAAGCGTGATCCGGCCGTCCCGGTCGGCGTCGCAGTGCTCGAGCAGCGTCTCCCAGAACCGGTCGCTCGTCTCGACCAGCTCCCGGCCGCGCTCCGAGGACACGGGCTCGCCGAACGCCCTCAGCAACCGGTGGGCGAGCGCGTAGAGGTCCGCGAGCTCGATGACGCCGTTGCCGTTGACGTCGTAGTGGTCGAATGTCGTCGCGATCCTGTGCAGCAGAACCTCGTTCATGACCGCAGACTCTGGCCGCAGACGCCGCCGGACGCAAACGCAGTCACCGGTCGCGCAGGATCCCGCGCAACGCCTCCGCGACGCCGCGTCCGTCGCCGGGGTCGAGCGCGGCGTAGATCAGCGCCTGGACGGACGCCACGAACAGGTCGCGGTTGTCCGTCGTGTTGTCGCCGGTGGCCGCGATGTGCTGGGCGAAGCCGGCCGTCTGCGCGGACACCATCATGCTGAGCCTCGCCGGGGTGACGCCAGGGCGGAACCGCACCCCGAGCAGGTGCAGGCCCCGCTCGTACACCGGCGCCCACCGCGTCGAGTACGCGTCGAGCAGCTCGCGGTACGCGGTGGTGGCGACGGCCTGCCACTTGGCGTCGATGGTCAGCGAGAGCTGGAACAGCCAGTACCTCGCCAGCCGGATGCGCATCCGCAGGTCGTGCGTGGCGATCTTCGAGATGAGGTCGGTGAGCTCCAGCCGGCCCTCGTGCACCGCGGGCAGCTCGGCGAGTGCCCGGCGCGGGCCGTAGTCGAGGAACAGGCCCCAGCGCGGCGCGGTGCACGTGTACTTGATGAGGCACATGAAGTAGTTCGCCATGCCGCCGTTGCCCGGCCACCGGTCGCGGAACGCCCCTTCGCCGGCGTGCACGACCTGCGGCAGCTCGCGCGCGACCCCGGCCGCCCGGCGCACCACGATGTCCCGCGTCAGCCGGGCGCTCACCAGCTCGTCGCGGCTGCGCGCGCTGCGGCCGGCGAGCTGGTCGTCGATCTCCCTGAGGCCGCCTTCGAGGAACGACATCGTGGCGAGGTACACGGACCGCCGCGGGTTGCGCGGGTCGGCGAGACTCGGGCGGGAGATGTGGCCCCGCAACACTTCCGGCCAGTCCACCTCGTCGTTGAAGTGCACGCCACCCCCTGGAGATCGTCTCATTGCAGCACACGGCCCAGGGCGGGGCAACGTCCTCGCGCGGCCCTCCTGAACAGGAGGATGACGGCCGGAGCCGCGGACGTCATCGTCGAACCAACAGCGTTTGGTGGAGAGGAAGTCCTATGCACATCTCGGTGGAGACATCGTTGTTGTCCGTCCGGGCGGTCGAAGTGCTGCTGGTGCTGCTGGCCGCACTCGTCTGCGGAGTGCAGCGGGACGAAGACCCGCCCCGGTGATCAGAAGTTCGACGTGATCGCCGCTACCAGGTCGTCCGCGATCGTGCCGGGATCCTTGGCCTCGTAGGCTCCCGCCGCGGTCGCCTCGGCGATCTTCTTGAGCTCCTCGCGTCCTCTGGCGTCCTCGTCGGACGCGAACCCGTAGGCGATCGTGAACACGCGCACCGGCTCGGCGCCCGCGGTGATCTTGATGCGGTCGAGCAGCTGGTCGAGGTTCAGGCCGGTGCTCTTGTCGTTGCGGCCGTCGGTGAGCAGCACGACGGCGTTGATCGCCTTCTTGTCGAGGTTCTGCCGCATGGTCGTCACGGCCTGGTCGACCGTGTCGAACAACCCCGTCCCGCCCTCCGCCGGCAGCGCCCTGATCTGCTTCGCGATCTCCTGGCGCCGGACCTCGCTGAGCGGGCTGGCCGGCAGCAGCTCGCAGTGGTCACCGTGGCAGCCGGGGCCCGTTCCGGCGGCGCCCGCGGTGGAGAAGTTCCACAGGCCGAGGCGGTCAGAGTCGGTGAACCCGTTGACGATCTCGCCGCGGTACTTCTTGATCAGCTCGATCTTGGACGGGCAGTACTGGGTCTCCGGATCCCGTTTTCTCAGCTCGGGTTCACAGGTCTGCTTCTCGACCTCGGTGGCGGTCACGCCGAACTTCATCGAGCCGGAAGTGTCGACGACGAACAGGACGTTCGCCGGTTTGCGCACGGCACTCCACGCGGTCAGCACCTTGTCCAGCGTGCGCGCGGACGGCGTCTGCATCTCCTTCACCCTGACGGCGGGGGAGACGCCGTTGGCGTCGGTGGCGAGCTCGCCGGACGCGTGCGAGGGAGCGCGGAAACCCAGCTGCCCGAACCGCTTCTGCGCCTTCGGGGACAGCAGGTGGCGCAGGAAGTCCTCGCTGACCTCCCGCTTCGCCTTCGGTGCCTGCGGCCACGTCAGCTCGATGTACGGGTGGTCGTGGAAGATCGTGCCTTCCTTGGGGTACATCGCGACCAGCTTGGTGGCGGGTTCGCCCTCGCGCGGGTCCTCTGTGGACAGTGCGCCGCTCGGGTAGCCGGCGTTGTAGGCCAGCATCGAGCTCTCGTCGACGGTGAGCGCCGAGATGTAGGAGAGCACCTGCCCCTTGCGTTCCGCGGTGCGGAGGTTGCGCAGGAAGTGCAGGCTCGTCTCGCCGTAGTGCACGATCGACTGCTCGATGTCCTGCACGAACGTGCGCGCGGCCGGATCGTCGACGTCGCTGTCCTGCAACGGCCCGGACGAGTCGGTGTTGGCGCGGAACGCGTGGAAGGCGCCGATGGTCGCGTTGAGACCCGAGGTCGAGTAGTTGGGGTTCGTCTTGCCGAGCCGGAACGGGCCCCAGTCCTTCTGGTAGCGGCCCCAGCCCTGCGCGTCGGTCGCGAGGTCCGCGAGCGTCCGCCAGCTGACCTCCTTCGTGCCGGGCCAGCCGAGCGCCTCCGCCATCGGCTTCGGCATGGCGATCACCACGGGGGACGTGACGACCGCGCCGCGCGTCTTCGCCGGCAGCACCGCCGTGGCGTTCGCGTTGCCCGTGGCGCGGTCGCGGGCGATGTCCAGCCACTCGCTCGACGCAGGCGACCAGACGTCCGGGCGCGGACCGTCCGAGTCGTTCCACCCGCGCGCCAGCGTGTTCGCGGCGGCGCCGGAGTTCAGCTCGATGACCGAGACCTGGACGCAGTGCCCGTCGGCGGACCGCGTGCCGTACTCGCCGGCGATCTCCTTGAACAGCTCGCTCTTGTCCGCGGACACGGCCACGGTCAACGCCAGGTCCGGCGTCGCGTCGCAGGTGGGCAGGGTCGCCGCGGTCGCTCCGCCGTCGGACCCCCAGGGGAAGACGGGCACGAGGGCGAACGCCAGCAGCGCGACGACCGCGGCGAGCGCGGTCCACCGCGCCCTGGCCTGCCGCCACAGCGGAACCACGGGTCCCTGCTCCTGCGCGGCCTTCAACGCCGCCCTGCGCCTCGCCGCCCGCTCGCGCACCCATTCCGGTGCGGTACCGGCGAAGGGCGCGCACCCGTCGATGATCTCCTGCAGCGACGGCCGCTTGGCGGGATCCTTGTCCAGGCACCGGCGGATCAGCGCCGTGAGCGTGCTGTCCCAGCCCGCGAGCCCGCTCAGATCCGGTTCCGCGGTCAGGATCCGGCTGGTGGTGCTCTCCTGCTCGTTCCCGAACGGCGGTGTGCCGGTCGCCGCGTACACCAGCAGCGCACCCAACGAGAACACGTCGCTCGCCGGTGTGATCTTCTCGGTTCCGCGCGCCTGCTCCGGCGACATGAACGCGAGCGTGCCGACCGTCCCGTGCCGGGTGATGTCCACGTCGTCGGGGTTCTTCGCGATGCCGAGGTCGATGATCCAGACGTTCTCGACGCCCAGCAACACGTTGGCGGGCTTCAGATCCCGGTGCACCAGCCCCTTGCCGTGGATCAGCCGCAGCTTCGCCGCGACCGCACCGGCCAGCCACGCCACGGCCGCCGGACGCCACGGGCTGGCCTTGGACACGAGCTGGTGCAACGGCAGGCTCGGCAGGTACTCCGTGGCGAACCACGGCCGCTCCGCGTCGGCGTTGCCGTCGAAGAACGTCGGGAACTCGCCGCCCGCCTCCTTGCCCATCTTGTCGACGGACCGCAACTCCCGCCCGAACCGCTTCCGGCTGACGGGGTTGCCGGCGAGATCGGGACCCAGCACCTTGACGACCGCCAGCCGTCCCTGCTTGCGGTCGGCGCCCAGGTACACGACCCCCATCGACCCGGGTCCCAGCCTGCCCAGCAGCGCGTACTCGCCGATCTTGCGCGGATCGTCGCGCTGCAGCGGTGCCAGCTCCAGCGCGTCGAGGAGCGTCAGCGGATCACCGCCGGGCTTCGGCAGCAGGAACCAGAGGCTGATCACGGCGACCAGAGCGCTGACGACACTGCCCAGCTTGTCCGCGCGGTCCAGCCCCTGCAGCACCAGGAACACGACCAACGACACCGCGGCTGCGGCGAGCACGACACCCGCCACGATCCGGCGCTTCTGCAACTCGAGGCTCCCCCTGCTCGTCGGTCGTTCCCTTCATCATCGGCCAACGACGGCGCGCGGTTACGGGTTTCGCACTATCCGTGTTCGTTTGCCACCCGGCCCGTCCCATCGCCCCTGACCAGGTGTTCAACGATTCTGCAACGCGGCCGGTGAAGGGTCTGCGCAGCTCGGGGGGCACGTTCGCACATCAGGGGGTTGGGCAGTGCTGAGTTCACATTCACGTCCGCGCGGTCTGAGACGGCTGGCCGCCGGTCTCGTGCTCGTGCTCACCGGGGCGACGCTCGCCGTGGTGCCGTCCGCGACGAAGAACGAACAGCAGGACGAACCTCGGATCACCGAGGCCGCCGCCACCGGTACCGCGCTCGCGGCCGCGCGCAGGCAGCACGAACCGGTGCTGGTCACGTCACTGGGGACGCCGACCCGCACCGTTTCCGCGCAACCGGACGGCACGCTGAAGGCGGAGCTGTACACGCAGCCGAAGCAGGTGCGGCGGGGCGAGAAGTGGCTGCCGATCAACGCCGCGCTGACCACGCGGCCGGACCGGACGGTCGCGCCCGAGGCCGTGCTCACCGACCTCGTGCTGTCCGGCGGTGGGGCGGACGCGCCGTTGTTGCGCTACGGCACGGCTGGGCGTTCCGTCGCGCTGACCTGGCCGTCGCCGCTGCCCGTACCGCGGCTGGACGGCGCGAACGCCACCTACGCCGAGGTCTTCCCCGGCGTCGACCTCGTGCTCAAAGCCGAGGCCGACGGCGTGGTGCAGCACCTCGTGGTGAAGAACGCGGAAGCGGCGCGCAACCCGGCGCTGGCCCGAGTGCGGTTCGGGCTCGTCGCCGACGGGCTCGCGGTCCGGACGGCGGGCAACGCGGTGCAGGCCGTCGGCGCCGACGGCAAGGTCGTGTTCGCCACGCCGCCCGCGTCGATGTGGGACGCGGCCGGTGATCGGGAGGCCGGGGTCGGCGTCGAGGTCACCGCGGACTCGCTGACGCTCGTGCCGGACCAGGCTCTGCTGGCCGACCCGGCCGCGAAGTTCCCGCTCACCATCGACCCGGACTGGTACGCCAACGACCGCAGCGACTGGACGAAGGTCTTCAAGGGCAAGCCGGACAGCAAGCACTGGTACGGCGCCAACGACGTCGACACCTGGGCGAAGGTCGGCCGCTGCCAGAGCTGGCCCGGCTGCAACGGCATCGACGTCGCGCGCAGCTACTTCCAGTTCGACACGTCGTTCCTGGAGGGCAAGGACGTCCTCGAGGCCGAGCTCGACGCGACGATCGTCTACGGCCCGAAGTGCGACACCAGCAACCACGAGCTGTGGATGGCGGACGACACGTTCGGCGAGAACACGACGTGGAACAACGCCCCCGGCGGCTGGTTCGTCGACCGGAACCTCGCGGAAAGCGTTTACACCGGCTGCGCGGGCAACAAGTCCATCGGCTGGAACCTCGGGATGCAGGAGAAGCTCGCGATCAACCAGTCCGGGTGGTCCGCGTACTTCATCCGGGCGACCTTCGAGGACAACCAGGACGCGTGGCGCAAGTACGACGCCGCGCAGACGAAGATCGTCGTCAAGTACAACACCCGGCCGGAGGAGCCGTCGGACCTGACCACGGACCCGCCGCTGGCCGCCTGCAAGTGGTGCGGTGGCACGCCTTACGTCGGTGACGACTTCATCCGGTTGCAGGGCCAGCTCACCGACGCGGAGAACGACCAGCTCACCGCGAACTGGGACATTCGCGGCGGCAACGCGGCCGTGCACCATGAAGGCCCCACGCTGGGCTCCGGCGAGATCTTCAGCACCGACGTCGACCTGCGCCAGGAGAACGGTCATCACCTGAACTGGACGCTGTTCGGCAGCGACGAGGCGACCGGCGGGCCGTGGAAGAGCGGCGGTGAATTCATCGTCGACCGGAACGCTCCGGACAAGGCGCCGGGCGTGACGAGCGTGCTGTACCAGGATGACAACCGCTGGCACGGCGGTGTCGGCGTGCCCGGCACGTTCACGTTCGACGCGGCCGGAGTGTCCGATGTGGACCACTTCCTGTACGGCTGGAACGACCTGCCGTCGACCCCGGTCGACGCGGACGCGCTGGGCGGCAAGGCATCCGTGAGCATCCTGCCGCCCGGTGACGGCCCGCGCGACCTGTCCGTGCAGAGCGTCGACCGGGCCGGGCACCGCAGCCCGGTGAAGAAGCTGCACCTCTACGTGCGCGCCGGCAACGGCCCGCTCGCGCAGTGGTCGTTCGAGGGCAACGCGCAGGACACCGCGTTCCTCGGCGACCGGCACGGCACGCTCAGCGGTTCCGCGACCTACACCGGTGGCGCGGTCGGTTCGGCCATCGACCTCAACGGGTCCGCCGCGTACGTCAGCGCGCCGAACACCGTGCGCACCGACGCGAGCCTGAGCGTGTCCACCTGGGTCCGGGTCGACAACGGCACCGGCTCGCGCGCGATCATCAGCCAGGACGGCGACCGGTTCGCGGGCCTGAACCTCTGGTACCGCCCCGACAACGGCGGCCGCTGGGTGTTCGGCATGATCAACCCGGCCACGTCGGACAAGTGGGCCGACATGGCCTGGTCCTCGTCACCGGCGCAGCTCGGCGCGTGGACCCAGCTCACCGCGGTGTACGACGCGGCCAAGAAGCAGCTGCGGTTGTACGTCAACGGCGAGCTCTCCACCACCCGCACGCTGTCCGCGCCGCCGGTGAACAGCACCGGCCTGCTGCGGATCGGCCGCACGATCTACGACGGCAACCCCGCCATCGACTACCTCGACGGCGCCGTCGACGAGGTGAAGATCTACGACCGGATCCTGACCGACACCGAGGTCCGCGCCGCGGTCAGCCGCGACAACGTCCAGGTCGGGTACTGGAAGTTCGACGACGAGAGCGGTACCACGGCGGCGAACACCGTGGCCGGTGGCAACGCCGGTGTGTTGCAGGGCAACGCGAAGTTCACCACGAGCGGGGCCGTGAACGGCGCCCTGCAGCTCGACGACCCGGCGGACTTCGTGTCCACGGGTGCTCCGGCGGTGCGCACGGACCAGAGCTTCTCGGTGTCCGCCTGGGTGCGTCAGGACCAGGCCCTGGCGCCGGGCCTGCCGGACGCGGCCGTCACCCAGGAAGGTGCCGTGATCAGCGGTTTCTACCTGGGCTACCGGCAGAACGCGGACAGCGGTGGCAAGTGGGAGTTCTACCTGCCGAGCGCCGACGCGGTCGACCGGCCGGCGGACGAGGGCGTGTGGAGCTCGGCACCCGCGCAGCTCGGCACGTGGACCCACCTCACCGGTGTGTACGACGCACCCGCGAAGCAGATCCGGTTGTACGTCAACGGTGTGCTCGCCGGTTCCGGCCCGCGCACCAAGGGCTTCAACGCCACCGGCCCGTTGCTGATGGGCCGCGGCAAGTGGAACAACAACGTCGGCCACCAGTGGCGTGGCGGGATCGACGAGGTGCGCGCGTTCAGCCGTGTGGTGTCCGAGGAGGAGGTGCGCGGCATCGTCGGCCGTGACGCCGTCTCCGTCGGCAACTGGAAGCTGGACGGCAACACGCAGGACTCCTCGCCGCGCGGCCTGCACGGCACGCCGGTCGCCACCCCCGGCTACATCGCCGGGCAGTCGGCGATGCCGGACCCGGCCGACCTCGCGGTCCGGCTCGACGGCAGCACGAACGCGGTCTCCGCACCGCACGTGGTCGACACCGACCGGAGCTTCTCCGTGGCGGCGTGGGCCAGGCTCGACGCGTCGGGCGGTTCGCCCGCCGTGGTGTCCCAGGACGGCAGCAAGACCAGCGGCTTCAAGCTGCGGGCGCGGCCGGACGGCAAGTGGGGCTTCGTGATGTACAACGCCGACACGGCGACGGACACCACGAGCAGGGACGAGGTGAGCGGCGGAACCGTCCAGATCGGACAGTGGACGCACCTGGCCGGCGTGTACGACGCGGGAGCCAAGCAGATCCTGCTCTACATCAACGGTGTGCTGGCCGGTTCGGTGGCACACACGCAGAGCTGGAACGCCGCGGGCGGCCTGCAGATCGGCCGCGCGAAGCAGACCGGGTACACCGAGTACTTCAAGGGCGCCATCGACGACGTCTCCGCCTACTCCCGCACGCTCTTCGCCGGTGAGGTCCAGGCGATGGCGGGACGTGACCTGTCGCTGGTGCACAGCTACCGGTTCGACGAGTCCAGCGGCCGCAACGCCGCGGACTCGGTCGGCGCCAGGGCCGCGACCCTGAACGGGGCGACGTTCACTCCAGGACGGGTCGGCAACGCCGTCACGTTCGACGGCGTGGACGACTCCGCCACGACCACGGGGGTGGACCTGCGCACCGACCAGGCCTTCACGGTCTCGTCGTGGGTGAAGCTGCAACGCAAGGACTGCGACCTGACCGCCAACCCGGCCGGGTGCCGGGTCGACGCGGTCACCGCGGACGGTCAGGCCACCAGCAAGTTCCGGCTCGGCCACATCGTCGACCGGGACAACAACCTGTTCGGCGCGTGGACGTTCGAGATGCCCGAGTCCGACGACGTGAACGCGCCGATCACCAAGGCGGCGGTGTCGACGTTGTCCTCTGAGCTCGACAAGTGGACGTTCCTGGTCGGCGTGTACGACCCGGCGACGAAGAAGATGTGGTTGTACGTCGACGGAACCCGGGTCGGTGACGGCACGCTGAACAACGCGTGGCCCGCCGCGAGCGGTCTGTCCATGGGCCGGGGCAAGGCCGGCGAGTTCTGGCCGGGCAGCGTCGACGACGTCCGCCTCTACAACGGCCAGCTGGACAAGGACCGGATCTCCGCGCTGTACCGCGGCTATCCCGCGGAAGGTGGCGCGGCGACCCTGCCGGTGGCGGACGCGGGCTCGTTCAAGCTCGACCAGAACGGCACGGACAGCACCGGGCACGCCCAGGCGCTGACCTTCAAGGGCGGCACCAGCTGGCCGGGCGGGCGCAACGGTCCGGCGGCCGGGTTCGACGGCACGTCGGGCTACGCCGAGACGCCGTCGGCGTTCGACACGGGCAAGAGCTTCTCCGTTGCGGCGTGGGCGTTCCTGACCGACGCGGGCACGGCCAACCGGACCGTGCTCGGCCAGGACGGGTCGCGGCTGAGCGCGTTCTCGCTGCTGTACAACGGAACGACGAAGAAGTGGGCGGTGCAGGTGCCGTCGGCCGACAAGGACGACGCCGCGGTGTCCGTCCTGAACTCCACGGAACCGGCCGCGGCCGGGGAGTGGACGCACCTGGCCCTGTCCTACGACGCGAACCTGCACCAGGTGCGGCTCTACGTGAACGGCATGCTGTCGGTCGCGCAGACGGGCATCACCGTGCTGCCGTCGTCCGGGCCGTTGTCGATCGGCCGCGCGAAGTGGAACGGCGCGAACGCCGCGTTCTTCCAGGGCAGCGTCGACGAGGTTCGCCTGTACACCAAGGCGATCAGCGACGGCGAGGCGCGCAGGGTGCACGACGACGTGCCGGACGCCGACTTCGGCTACTACCGGTTCGACGACGGGACGGCGAAGGACTCGTCGTGGCGCAGGACCGAAGGTGTGCTCAGCGGCGGCACGAGCTTCGTGCCGGGCGTGAGCGGCCAGGCGCTGCGGCTCGACGGCGTGAACGGTGCGCTCTCGACGCCGGCCGGTCTGTCCATGCGGGACAGCTTCACCGTCTCCGGCTGGGCGAAGCTGGACCGGGACGACCGGGTCGCCACGATCGCGAGTCAGGACGGCGACCGGACGAGCGGCTGGGCGTTGCAGTACCGCCCTGATGTCAAGCGCTGGATCTTCGGTGCGGCCGCGTCGGACAGCGACAACGCGGGACTCGTGTACGCCGCGTCGTTGGTGCCTCCCAAGGTGAACGAGTGGACGCACGTGACCGGCGTCTACGACTTCGCGGGGCGGCAGCTGCGGATCTACGTCGACGGCCAGCTCGCCGGCTCGCGGGACAACGTGGCGCTGTGGCGGGCGACCGGCAAGATCGCCATCGGCCGGGACCGGACCAACGGTGCTTCCTCCGGCTACTTCGCGGGCGCGCTCGACGAGGTCCGCGTCGGCGAGGGCGTGGTCACCGACCGGCTGATCAGCGATCGGGGTGGCTGGGGAGCGCCCAAGGCAGGCCAGGCCGGTCGGTTCGTGAACGCGGCGGGCGACCGGTACACCGGCCGCACCGACGACGTCCGCGAGGGCTACCACTTCGACGCCCTCTTCGGGATGTTCGCGGCGGCAGGTCCCAACACCAGGCCGTTGTCCGCCTGCCGCACCGGCACGGACTCGTTCACCTCGGCGGACCCGGCCTGCGAGGGCCAGACCAAGATCGGTGAGCTGGGCCTGGTCTACACGGTGCAGCCGCTGAACCTGCCGACCACGCCGTTGTACCGCTGCCACACGGCGACCGACCGCTTCGACGCCGCGAACTGCGACGGCGCGACGTCGGACGGCCTGCTGGGCTACACGCTGGCGTACGGCGACTTCACCCGCTACAGCCTCGACGGCTACGACCACGTCAGCACCACCGGCGCGGCCCCGCCGTCGTTCCGCACCGAGAGCAGCCACGGGTTCCTGGCGCTCGCACCGGTCGCGGGCACCCAGCAGTTGTTCAGCTGCCGCAACGGTTATGACCACTTCGTGTCGGCCGACGCGGCCTGTGAGGGCAAGACGGTGCTGGCTGCGATCGGTGCCATCAGGACAACGCCCTCCGGCACGTCGACCCGCGCGGTGTACCGCTGTGCCGTGACCGGCGGCGACAGCATGATCTCGACCGACCCCGGTTGCGAGGGGCAGCCGGTGGATCGCCTGCTCGGGTACGCGCTCACCTCGGTGCCCGCGGACACGGCGGTGTTCGAACCCATGGGGGACAAGTGAAGAGACTTCTGGCAAGACTCCTGCCCGCGGTGCTGACCGCGTCGGTGGTCAGCGTGACGGTCGTCTCGGCCGCACTCGCGGGCCAGCCGTCGGTCGGGTTGCCGACCACCCCGTCCACCCCGGTGACCGAGCAGAAGATGGGCTCCCGGGACCAGGACCAGGCGTCGAAGGAAGCGTTGCGCGGCAACCAGCCGGGCGGCACCTCTCCCGACGGCGGCGGCAACAACAGGGCGACACCGCTGGCGCCGTCGGCGACGTGGGACGTGTCCGCGCAGACCGGCGACTTCAGCTGGTCGTACCCGCTGCGCGTGCCACCCGCTCCTGGCGGCCTGGAGCCGAAGCTGGCCCTGTCCTACACGTCGTCCTCTGTGGACGGCCGAACCAGCGCGACGAACAACCAGGCCTCGTGGGTCGGCGACGGCTGGAGCCTCGGCGTCGGGTTCGTCGAGCGCACCTACCGGCCGTGCGCCGACGACACCACGGGAGGCACGACGCCGCCGAAGGAGGTCGGCGACCTCTGCTGGCGCAGCGACAACGCCACCGCCTCCTACGGCGGCAGCAGCTCCGAGCTCGTCCGCGACGACCAGAGCGGTGAGTGGCGGGCCAGGTCGGACGACGGCTCGCGCATCGAGCGCCTCACCGGCAAGGACAACGGGGACGACGACGGCGAGTCGTGGCGGATCACCACCGTAGACGGCACGCAGTACTTCTTCGGTTCCCGCAAGGACGCGCAGTCGACCTGGACGGTCCCGGTCTTCGGCGACGACGCCGGCGAGCCTTGCCACCAGGCCACGTTCGCCGCGTCGCACTGCGTGCAGGCCTGGCGCTGGAACCTCGACAAGGTGGTCGACCGCAACGGCAACAGCATCGTCTACAACTACGAGACGGAGACGAACAACTACGGCCTGAACAACACCGACACCGCGGTTCCCTACGTCCGCGGCGGCACGCTGAAGTCCGCGGAGTACGGCCTGCGCGACGGTTCCGACCAGCACGCCACCGGTCTGGTCGAGTTCGCCACCGCCGACCGCTGCGTGCCGGACAGTGAGTGCACGCCGGACAAGCTCGACAACTGGCCGGACGTCACCTGGAAGGACAAGTGCGACGGCCCGAAGTGCGACGCCGAGCACCGCGCGCCCACGTTCTGGGACTCCCGGCGGCTCGACAAGATCACGACGAAGGTGTGGAACGGCACCGGCTACGCCGACGTCGAGCGCTGGCAGCTGAACCAGGAGTTCCCGAAGACCGGTGACGGCGAGAAACCCGCCCTGTGGCTTCGCGGCATCACCCACACCGGCCTCGCCGGCACACCGATCGACCTGCCGCCGGTGACCTTCGAGGGCACCAAGATGCCCAACCGGGTCGCCAAGGTCGACGGCATCGGCCCGCTGCTGCGCTACCGCGTGACGGCGATCGTCTCCGAGGCGGGCGGCGTCACCACGGTGAAGTATCACGCCCCGGACTGCGCCGACAACGCCCTCCCGGCCAACCCGGAGTCCAACACCCAGCGCTGCTTCCCGCAGTGGTGGGCGAAGAAGGACCAGTCCGAACGCCTGGACTACTTCCACAAGTACGTCGTCGACCAGGTGACGTCCTCCGACCGCATCTCGGCCAACACCGAGCAGGTCACGAGCTACGAGTACATCGGTGGCGCCGGCTGGGCCTACGACAGGTCGGAGTTCACCAAGGACGACAAGCGCACCTGGAACGACTTCCGCGGCTTCAGCGATGTGAAGATCCGCAAGGGCAAGCCGGACGACCCGGCGGGCCCGGTCACCATGACCGAGAAGTACTTCTACCGCGGCATGAACGGCGACAAGCTGCCGAACAACGGGGTCCGGCCGCCGGTCGAGGTGACCGACTCCGAAGGCGGAACCCGCCTCGACGAGGAGTGGCTGCGCGGCCAGGAGTACGAGTCGCAGGTGCACGACGGAGAGGGCGACGGCATCCTCGAAAAGACGATCTCCACGCCGTACGTCCACGGCCCGACCGCTACCCGCGGCACGATCAAGGCCTACCAGATTCGCCAGGGCGTGGTGAGCGGCTACACGCTGCTGGCCGCCGGTGGCTGGCGCAAGACCAGGTCCGAACAGTCCTATGACGACAACGGCCTGTTGACGAGCGCCAGCGACCTGGGCGACATCTCCGTCGCGACCGACGACAGGTGCAACCGGACCACCTACAGCCAGAACACCGGCAAGTGGCTGCTCAACCCGGTTGCGCGAACCGAGGTCCTGGCGGTCGCGTGCACCGCGACCCCGTCCTTCCCGAAGGACGCCATCTCCGACACGATCACGGCTTACGACGGCAAAGCCTTCGGTCAGGCACCGGACGCCGGCAACCCCACCAGGGTCGAGGACCTGGACCAGCGGCCGGCGACGAAGCCGGTCTACACGCTGAAGTCCACCGCGACCTACGACGCCCACGGCCGACCCACCGGGACAGGAGACGCGCTGGGCCGGGTGACGACCACGAAGTACGTGCCGGAAGCCGGCGGTCCGACCAGGCAGACCGTCACCACGAACCCGGCGGGCCACGTCACCACGACGACCCTGGAACCGTTCCACGGTCAGGAAACCATCTCCGTCGACGCCAACGACCGCAAGACCGAGACGAGCTACGACGCGCTCGGCAACAAGACCGAGGTCTGGCTGCCCAACCGGGACAAGGCGACCGGTGTGCGAGGCAATTACCGGTACTCGTACACGTACCACAACGACGCACCCACGGTCGTCAGCGAGACCCGGATCGGGCCGAACGGCAACTACCTGACGGTGAACAACCTCTACGACGGGCTGCTCAGGCTTCGCCAGACGCAGTCCCCGGCGAACGGCGGCGGCAGGCTCATCGTCGACACCCGGTACGACTCGCAGAACCGGGCGTTCAAGACGACGATGCCGTACTTCAACGACCAGGCCGTCGACGGAACGCTGTGGGTCGCCGGCGACGTGGACATCGCCCAGCAGACCGTGCTCGAACACGACGGGGCGGGTCGCGAGCAAGCGAAGATCACCAAAGCCGGCGCCACCGAGAAGTGGCGGACCACCACCCAGTACGGAGGTGACCGGGTGCATGTCGTCCCGCCGCAGGGCGGCACGCCGACGACCGCGATCAACGACGCGCGCGGCAACGCCGTCGAGCTGCGTCAGTACCACGGAGCTGTGCTGACCAGCGAGTTCGACAGCACCAAGTACACGTACTCCACGGCAGGCCGGCGGGAGAGCGTCACGGATGCGGCGGGCAGCGTGTGGCGTTACGGCTACGACCTCCACGGCCGGAAGACCAGCGTGGTCAGCCCTGACAAGGGAACCTCCACCATCAACTACGACGTGGCCGGACAGGTGAAGTCGACTACCGACGGTCGCGGCACGACCCTCACGTTCGACTTCGACGTCCTCGGCAGGAAGTCCAAGGTGGCTTCTGGTGCGACGACACTCGTGGAGTGGAAGTACGACACCGCGCCGTTCGGCAAAGGACTCGACGCGTCGTCGACCCGGTACCTGAACGGCGCCGCCTACAAGTCGACGACGGTCGGCTACAACGCGCTCAACCAACCTCTGGGTGTGGAGGTGAGCATTCCGCAGACCGAACAGACTCTTGCGGGCACGTACACGTCCTACGCCAAGTACAACCTCGACGGCAGCCTGTCCAGCCACACGTACGCGGCCGCTGGGTCGTTGCCTGCGGAGGCGGTGCAGTTCTCCTACAACGACCTCGGTCAGATCCTCACGACCAGTGGTGGCTACAACGGTAGAACTGATCATCTCGTCACCGACACCCAGTACACGAAGTACGGCGAACTCGCCCGCACGCAGCTGGGTGACACCGGCAAGCGGGTATGGCTGTCGCGCTACTACGACACCAACACCCGTCAGCTGACGCGCAGCATCGTCGATGCCGAAGTGGCGAACCCGATGCAGTCCGACACCAACTACGACTACGACGCGTTCGGCAACATCAAGTCCATTGTGGACAAGCCGACCGGGCAGCCGGTGGATCGACAGTGCTTCGAATACGACTACCTCCAGCGCCTCACCCAGGCCTGGACGCCGAGCAGTGGCTGCGACACCAACCCCACTACGGGCGCGTTGTCCGGTCCGGCGCCGTACTGGCAGTCGTTCACCTACGACAAGTCCGGCAACCGGCTGACCGAAACACAGCACGCCGCCGCTGGTGACACCGTGCGCACTTCGGTCTTCCCTCCCGCGGGCGGCGCGCACAACATCAAGTCGGTGGAGACGAAGGCGCCGTCCGGAACGAAAACGGACAGCTTCGACTACGACGCGGTGGGCAACACCACCGCTCGCAACCTGTCGAGTGGTGCGCAGAAGCTCGACTGGGACGCCGAAGGGCACCTGACGAAGGTGACCGAGGGCGCCAGCACCACCGAGTTCCTCTACAACGCAGGCGACCAGCGGTTGCTCCGCAAGGATCCGACCGGCACCACCCTGTACCTCGACGGTCAGGAAGTGCGGCTGGTCAAGGGGAACGGCAAGATCGAAACGAGCCGGTACTACAAGCAGGGGGAGCAGACCGTCGCCATGCGCGATGCCGGCGGTCTGACCTGGATCGCGAGTGACCCGCAGAACACGGCGAACATCGCGGTCAAGAGCAGTGACCTCAGCGTCTTGCACAGGCGGCAGTCGCCGTTCGGCGCACCACGTGGCGAGGCCGCCGCGTTCCCGGGCGAGAGAGGCTTCCTCGGCGGGACCATCGACGCGATGGCCGGGCTCGTCCAACTGGGCGCCCGCGCGTACGACGCCGCTCTCGGCAGGTTCATCTCCGTCGACCCGGTCGCGGACACGGAGAACCCGCAGCAGCTGAACGGCTACACCTATGCGGACAACAGCCCGCTCACGAAGTTCGACCCGGACGGAATGGCGTGGAAGTGGCTCCACACGATATTGAGCGGAGGCGCTGCGATCCTGGGTCTGGCGACCTTGTTCACGCCGGTCGGCGGCTTCGCGTTCGCCATCTGCCTGGGCCTGTCACTGGTGATGAACGTGGCGGACGCGACGATCGGCGGGGTCGAGCACAATTCCACGGCGATCTGGCTGTCGGCGGCTGCGGGCCTGACCGGTGTGGTCGGTGCTGCCTACAAGGTGGCCGGCGCCGCGATGAGGTTGACCGAAGCAGCTGAAGCCGGAGTCAAAGCGACCGAGACGTCGCTCACGCTCACGGCTGGGACCGTTGCCGGAGTTGGTGTGGTCAAGGACTTCCAGCACGCGACCGAACACGAGTTGGCGGAAGCGCGGAAGAAGGAGAAGGAGATCCGCGAAGCCGTCCGGTCCGAGCCGACCGACGACGAGTGCATCCCGAAGGTCACTCCCAACGGGCAGAACCTGTGCAACTTCCGGACACCGCCGGACCCGCTGCTCGCATCGTTCTGCAACGGTCCGAACGCCATGCCGAAGCAGTGCCAGAAGCTGGTCGAGAGCAGGTCCAAAGTCCGAGTCAGCCTCGGGCCGAACAAGGACCGGCGCGGCGGACCAGCCCAACCTCCGCGGAGCCCGGTCAACAACCCCAAACAGATTTGGGACCGTTCCAACTCCGGAACCGCGGACGACCGGATCAACCAAGGCACCACAGGACGTTCCTGGTCCTGAGGTCCTGACCTGACCGAGATCACCGGTCCGGCAGCCCAGCGCTGCCGGACCGGTGGCGTCACCGCACCACGAGGTCCGGTGCGGTGATCAGGTCGAGCTCGGCACGGGTGGGCAGACCCTCTTAGTCGCTCTGCGCGCTGACGGACATGGCCGCCGCGGTGGCAGCGATGTGCAGCCGCCGCGACGGGTCGGCGCCGTCGAGGAACGAAGCCAGATAGCCCGCCACGAACGAGTCGCCCGCGCCCACCGGGTCGATCTCGGTGACAGGGGGAGCGGAGACCTGGCACCCCCCGGTGGGGTCCGCGGCGACCGCTCCGTCGGCGGCCAGGGTGACCACGGCGGTGGTAGGGCCGCAGGCGCAGCCGCTGAGCGAGCACAGCAGGGTCGCACTCGTCGGTCTCGAACGCGCGCCATCATCGTCACCGCGCCGGCGGTGATCGCGCGTTTCCACCTCAGGCGCGGACCGCCTCGGCGGCCTTCTGCCAGTTCGCCCGAATTTTGTCCACATAGGACTGAGCCTGCGCGTTGGGCCTGCCACCCTGCGCGCACGCCAGCATCGTGCTCGCTCCAGCGTTGTAGCCGAGCGCGAGCAGCTCGTCGCTCGTGTAGGCGTCCGCCCGCTGCTTCGGCAGCTGGGCGGCGAGGTCGTGCAGGTGCCACGCTGCGGCGGCGACGGCGAGGTCGGCGTCGTCGGGCAGCTCCTGCCAGTCGCGGGCCGCGAAGTCGCGGTTCTGCTTGGCCTCGTCGAACGCGGCCTTGTGCATGTTCGCCACGCCGAACGCGGCGTCCGGGTCGATCTTCTGCCACGCGCGTTCGAGCTGGGGGTCGTGCGGCTTGTACGACTCGTTGTAGAGGATCGCCATCAGCAGCTGCGGGCTGATTCCAGCCGACTCCGCGTGCGTGCGGACCAGTGGCGCGTGCCGCCGTGGATCCTGCTGGTCCTGCGCCGCCGACGACGACGTGGCAGGTGCGGACACGGGAGCGCTGCTGGGCGGCGGTGCCGGAGCCGGGCTGACCGAGCACGCGGTGGCGGCCGCGGCGACGAGCACCGCCAGCGGGGTCCTGAACTTCATCACGATCGTAAGGACGCATCGCGGGCCGATTCGTTCCCCCGTGGCGAAAAAGGGCAAAGCGCCGAAATTGTGGCGCTAGCAGCAAACGGTGAGAACGTCACGCCCTTCGGATCGATGCTGGGCTTTCTGATAACCATCATTGCGACGGCCGGTCGTCCTTGATAGGGATTTCCTGAAGACCGCATTCGTTTCGAGGACGTGTCGATGTCTCACAATTCTGTTCCTCTGGAACTCGACGACGCATTCGTGCAGGACCCGTACTCGGTGTACGCGAAGCTCGGCGCCGAAAATTCGGCGCACCGGGTGATCATGCCCCCGTCGGTTCCCCTGATAAGCGGTTTGCCGGTGTGGCTCATCACCGGATACGACGCCGTGCGCGCCGCATTGGCGGATCCCCGGCTGAGCACCGACCTCGACAGAATCGACGGGCTGTTCGCGCAGAAGGACCCGGACCGCACCAAGCGCGGCGGTTTCTCCGCGGACATCGCCAGCCACATGATGCACACCGACCCGCCGGACCACAGCAGGCTGCGCAAGCTCGTGAGCAAGGCGTTCACCGTCCGCGCCGTCGAAGCGCTTCGGCCGGAGATCCGGAAGATCACCGACGGGCTGGTCGGCGATCTTGCGGAACACGAGGCCGTGGATCTGCTGGACGCCTTCGCGTTTCCGTTGCCCATCCGGGTGATCTGCCTGTTGCTGGGCGTGCCGGTCGACGAGCAGGAGCAGTTCAGGGCCTGGTCCAGGGCGCTCGTCTCCGGTCGTTCTCCGGAAGCGGCAGCCGCGGCCGCGACGGAGGTGGCCGAGTACCTGGGCCGGCTGATCGAGCGCAAGCGCCGCATGCCCGGCGACGACGTGCTGAGCAGGCTGGTCGAGGCGCGCGACGTCGACGACCGGCTGACCGAGACCGAGCTGGTCTCGACGGCGTACGTGCTGTTCATCGCCGGTTTCGAGACCACCCTCAACGCCCTCGGCAACGGCACGCTGCACCTGCTGCGCAACCTGGACCAGTGGGACGCGCTGCGCGGGGACCGGAGCCTCGTGCCCGGCGCGGTCGAGGAGTTCCTGCGGCTGGAGAGCCCGGTGAAGCACTCGATCTTCCGCTGCGCCACGGAGCCGGTGCGCGTCGGCGACGTCGAGATCCCGGCCGGTGACTTCGTGGTGCTGGCGATCGCCTCCGCCAACCGCGACCCGGAGCGCTTCGAGGATCCGCACGCGCTGGATGTCCGCCGGCCCGACGCGGGTCATCTGGCGTTCGGGCACGGCGTCCACCACTGTCTCGGCGCTCAGCTGGCCAGGCTGGAGGTGCAGATCGCGTTCGGGGCGCTGCTCGACGCGTTCCCCGGCATGAGGCTCGCCGCCGATCCCGGGGAGCTGAGGTGGCGCAACAGCACGATCATTCGCGGGCTCGAAACGCTGCCGGTACGACTCAACCACCGTTAGACGATTTCTCACATTTCCTGGAAAGAGGTGTGGCCGACCAATGCGCATATGTGGAATCAAGGCATCACACGACGGCGGGGTCGCGGTGGTCGAGGACGGCCGCCTGCTCTTCAGCTACGAGATCGAGAAGCTGCGGAACGGCGAACGGTACAGTGCTCTGGGAGACCTGGAACGCGTGGCGGAAATCCTCGCCGTGGAAGGGCTCTCATTCGCTGACATCGACAGGTTCGTGGTCGACGGTTGGTACACGAAAAACGCCGCGGGCGAGATCGCCGTCGACGTGAAAGCAGGCGGCCTGCCGGTACAGCTCCGGGTCGCGCCATATGTGGAAAGCGGCGGCGATCCGTTGCAACGCCACACGTTCAGCGGCCACGGACTCGGTGAGTACGCCAGTTACCACCACGTCGCCAACCACCTCATCGGCACGTACTGCTCAAGTCCGTTCGCCGCGAGGGGCGAGGACGCGTTCGTCCTGGTCTGGGACGGCATCATCACGCCGCGCCTCTACCTGGTGCGGGGCAGTGAGGTGACGTTCGTCGAGGAGCTCATGCCCGTCTTCGGCGGCAGCTTCGCGGCCTTCTGCGCGCGGTTCGAGCCGTACCTGCGCCCGTTCGAGGACATGTCGTCGGAACCGGCCATCCGCCACCACCTCTCGGTCGCGGGCAAGGCTATGGCGTACGCGGCCAAGGGCACGGTGGAGACCGGTGCGTTCGCCGTCTTCGACGACCTCATGGCCGAGCTCCGCGACATCACCGTCGACAAGGTGGGCGTGCTGGGGGACAAGGTCGCCGCGAACCGGGACGAGCTGCTGCCGGGGCTGTCCAACGCGGACCTCATCGCCACCTACCAGGCGTACCTCGGCCACAACCTGTTGCAGCGGCTCACCTCCGCGGTGCGCAGCCGTTTCCCCGAGGGCGGCCACAACCTGGTGATGGGCGGCGGCTGTGCGCTGAACATCAAGTGGAACAGTGCGATCCGGGCCAGCGGGGTCTTCCGCGAGGTCTTCATCCCGCCGTTCCCCAACGACGCGGGCGCGGCGATCGGCACTGCGGCCTGCGAGATGTTCCGGCAGGGGCACACCGCGCTGGCGTGGAACGTCTACAGTGGACCGAAGATCGCCGTCGGCACCCTGCCCGACGGGTGGCGCGCGGAACCCTGTGACGAACGGCAGCTGGCCGCCCTCCTGCACGCCGAGGACGAACCGGTCGTCGTGCTGTCCGGCCGGGCGGAGCTGGGTCCGCGCGCCCTGGGCAACCGCAGCATCATCGCGCCCGCCACCAGCACCGCGATGAAGGACCGGCTCAACGACATCAAGAACCGCGCCTCGTACCGGCCGGTCGCGCCCATCTGCCTGGAGGACCGGGCGCCGGAGGTCTTCGAGCCCGGCACGCCGGATCCGTACATGATCTTCGAGCACCGCATGCGGCCCGGCTGGGCGGAGCGGGTGCCGGCGATCGTCCACCTGGACGGCACCGCCCGGCTGCAGACCATCAAGTCCGCTCAGGACACCGCCGCGGTGCGCATCCTCAAGGCCTACGCGGAGATCAGCGGAATCCCCGTGCTGTGCAACACCAGCGCGAACCTGGAAGGCCGCGGCTTCTTCCCGGACGTCGAGTCGGCGGCCAAGTGGGGCGGCACCAGGTACATCTGGTCGGAAGGCACGCTCTACACGAACCCGGCGTGACCGTTCGCCTTCCTGGTCACCGAGGCAGGTCGGCGACCAGGAAGGCCAGTTCCAGCGCCTGGTCGGCGTTCAGGCGCGGGTCGCACGCCGACTCGTAGCTGCGGTGCAGGTCCTCGAAACCCAGCCCGAAACCGACGCACTCGGTCACGTCCTCGCCGGTCATCTCCACGTGCAGACCGCCCGCGTGGGTACCGAGCGCCCGGTGCACCTCGAAGAAGCCGGCGACCTCGGCGAGGATGTCGTCGAACCGCCGGGTCTTACGTCGGCCAGGCGCCTCGAAGGTGTTGCCGTGCATGGGATCGCACACCCACACCACCGGTGAGCCCGAGGCGTTGACCTTCTCGACGAGTTCCGGCAGCAGGTCCCGCACCCGGCGGGCTCCCATGCGCACGATGAACGTCAGCCTGCCCGGCCGGCGGTCGGGGTCGAGGAGGTCGATCAACGCCAGCGCGTGCTCGGGGGTGGTGCTAGGGCCCAGCTTCACCGCGATGGGGTTGTCGATCGTCGCGAAGTAGGCGACGTGAGCGCCGTCGAGCTGTCTGGTGCGGTCACCGATCCACAACAGGTGGCCGCTGGTCGCGTAACGCCGGCCGGAGCGCCGGTCGCGGCGGGTCAGCGCCTCCTCGTAGTCGAGCAGCAGACCTTCGTGGCTGGCGAAGTACTCCGGGCCGCTCGTGCGCAGCACGTCCAACGTGTACCGCGAGGCGTCGTACACGCGCCGCAGCCGGGCCGGATCCGGCTGCCGTTCCGCCTCGGTGAAGCCGCTGCCGTTCACCGCGTCGCCCCGGTACACCGGCAACGTCCGCCCGCCCACGGTCTCGGTCGGCCGGGACCGTGGCTTGGCGTACTGGCCGGCGATCCGGCCCAGAGTGACCACCGGCAGCGCGGTTGCAGACGTGAGGACCGTGGACATCTGTTGCAGCAGACGCAGTTTGCGCCGGATCGCCAGCGCGGAGACGTGGTCGAGGCGTTCGGCGCAGTCGCCGCCCTGCAACAGGAACGCCCTGCCCTCCGCCACCCTGGCGAGACGTGCGGTGAGCGTGTCGCACTCCCGCGGTGTGACGAGCGCGGGCGAGGCGGCCAGGTCGTCGACCACCGCGTCGAGCCGGGCCCGGTCCGGCCACTCCGGTTGCTGGCGGGCGACGAGCGTCCGCCAGTCCGGCGTGGTTTCCACCAGGTTCCTCACGTCTGGACCAGGTCGTGGCCGATGCCCAGGTCGTCCAGCAGCAGCTGCAACGGTCCGGTGTCGCGCTTGGGCACCGGCCGCGCCGCCGCCCACTCGCGCAGCTCGTCCACGCCGATCTCGAACCCGCCCTGCGCCGCCACCGCCACCCACGGCTCGAAGTCGGCGGACCGGAACGCCGTCAGCCCGTCGACGAGCGCCTCGCGGAACATCTGCTGCTGCCCGCTGTCGAGCGCGCGGTAGAGCGAGCCGCACAGCTCGCGGAACACCACCGCGTGCCCGCTCTCGTCCCGCCGGTGCAGATCGGTCGTGATCCGGTTCATCGGCTGGATTCCCTGCGCCGTGGACAACGTCGAGAGGAACCCGCTGATCGTCGTCTCCGCCGCCAGCGAGAACGCGATGTCGACGACGTCCCGGTCGAACCCGGACAGCCAGGTGCGAGCGGCCTCGCGGCCCTGGACCACCGACCAGACGTCCGGCGCGAACCGCACGTCCGCCATGTCCCGGCGCCGGCGCGTGACGCCGACCGCGTTGTGGCACATGAGGATGTGGTAGTGCTCGTCGATGATCGTCTGGTGCAGCGCGTCGACGGCGATGTCGTCCTTGCGGACTGGGATCCGGTCCTGGAGCATCAACCGGCACGCGGGCAGGATGATCTCGTCCTCGATGGCCGCGGTCTTGGCGTTGTAAGCGATCCACGCCGCGGACAGGATTCGTTCGCGGGCGTCCCGGTCGAGCTTTTCGGCCCCCGGCAACGCGAGTACCGGCACGAGGTGCTCCGGGAAGTCCGGCAGGGCCGCGTCGAAGTGCCCGTCCAGGTCGAGCTCGTCCTTCTTGACGGCCACCCGCTTGCCCCAGCGACGGGTCAGCTGGACCAGCAGATCGCGCTCATAGTCGGACGACACGGGGAACCTCCTTCAGGGGAACGGCGAGCGACTCCAGGCGCGTCTGCCAACGCTCGGCCGTGACCACGTCTTCGTCGAGGAACCTGCCCAGCCCCGCGGTGACCGGCCGGATGCCGTGCAGTGCGTTGACCGTCCACACCGGCACGTCGGCCAGCCCGGCCGGGGTCGCGCGCTCGGGCACGACCTGCCCGGCCAGCTCCCCGAGAAGGGCACGGGTGATCCCGGGGAGCAGGCCGGGTCCGGGCGGCGGACCGCAGAGCGTGTCGCCGCGCCACCAGACGATGCTCGTCGTGGATCCTTCGAGCACGTGTCCTTCTGGCGAGAGCAGCAACGCCTCGTCGGCTCCGGCAGCGACCGCGGCGGTGCGCAGGCCGGCCAGGTGGTCCAGGTCGACACCCTTGACCGCGGGCAGGCTGCGTCGGTCAGGTCCCGAGTTCCACAACCGGACGGTCCTGGTGCGCGGGGGAGCAGGCCGCACCCACAACCGCAGTCGTGGCCCCGCAGCGGTCTCGACGAGCTCGACGCGGGGGAACCAGCGGCCTCGCTCGGGCAACGACTCGGCGACCGCGCGCAGGAACGCGCCGGTCGCGGGTGTGGCGAACCGGGAGGCTTCGGCGAACCTGGAGCAGGCGTCGGCGAACCGTTGGGCGTGCAGGGAAAATCCGCGCACCCGCCCCTCGTCCACGAGCCACGAGTCGATGACCCGCACCTGCCCGGTCGCATCGGACGGCGACCACCCGTCGTCGTCCCACCACCGCCGGACTCCCTGGTCGCTCATCGCTCCGACACCACCGCCGCACGCCAGGCCCGCAGCGACGCGGCTGCCTTGAGCAGCATCTCCTCGTACTCGTCCTGTGCGTCGGAGTCGAGCACGATCGCCCCGCCGGCACCGATGGACAACTGGTCACCGACGCGGACCGCGGTGCGGATCACGATGTTCAGGTCGGCACCGCCGGAGAGGCCGAAGTAGCCGAGAGTGCCGGAGTACACGCCCCGGGCCTCCGTCTCCAGGCCGTCGATGATCTCCATCGTGCGCAGCTTCGGAGCCCCGGTCATCGAGCCGCCGGGGAAGCACTGCCGCACGCAGTCCATCGCGCTGACCCCGTCCTTCAGCCGTCCGTGCACAGTGGACACCAGCTGGTGCACGGTCTGGTAGCTCTCGACGGCCAGGTACGGGTCGACGTCGATGCTGCCCACCTCGCACACCCGGCCGAGGTCGTTGCGCAGCAGGTCGACGATCATCAGGTTCTCGGCCTGCGTCTTGGCGCTGGACGCGAGCGTGGCGGCGATCTCGGCGTCGCGCACCGGGTCGGCGTCCCGAGGAGCCGTGCCCTTGATCGGCTTGCTGGTGACCGTGCGATCCCGCTCGACGCGCAGGAAGCGTTCCGGCGACGAGCAGAACACCGTCATGTCGCCGAGCCGCAGCAACGCCGCGTACGGTGCCGGGTTCGATCGGCGCAGCCGCCGGTAGAAGGCGGTGTCGTCGTCGTGGAACGGCAGGTGCAGCTTGTTCGTCAGGCAGATCTCGTAGCTCTCGCCCAGGCGCAGCTGCCGTTGGCACTCCGCGATGTCCGCCAGGTACCGGTCGCGGTCGCGGACCAGGAACTCCTCGGCGTCAGGAGGCTCGCACGGTTCGACGGAGAGATCGTCGGCCGGACGCAGTCCACTGAGGACGATCGCCGTCCGGTCCACCCACTCCTCGGCGGCCCGCCTGGTCGCCGAGTCGTGCACCGCAACCAGGTAGGTCAGCCCCTCCTGGTGGTCGACCGCGACGATCCGGTCGGCGAACAGCCAGGCCGCGTCCGGCGTCGAGGAGCGGTGGCGGACCGGTCCACCGCACTCCGCCTTGAGCTCGTAGCCGAAGTAGCCGACGTACCCGCCGGTCAGCGTGAACGGCAGGGTCGTGTCGGGAACCCGCCGCTCGCGCAGCCGCTGCTCCAGGAAGTCGAACACGCTGCCGGGAACCTCGTGGACCCCGCCGGCATCGCGCACCTCGACCGCCCCGCTGCCGACCCGGTACGTCACGACCTCGCTGAGCGGTCCGGACGTGTCGCCCAGGAAGGAGAACCGGGACAGTCCACTCTCGACCCGGCTGCTGTCGAGCCAGAAGCTGTGCGGGCTGTCGCCGAACAGCTCCAGGAAAATCGACTCGGCGTCGGCCGCGGTCGGAACGACGGTGGTGACGAGCCCGAACTCCGTTGCCGGAGGAGACTGCGCCGTGCGCGTCAGGTCGGCGAAGTTCCGCAGGATCTCCCGGCCGTACCCGGAGGCGACCGACTCGGGGTGGAACTGCACGCCCCACTGCGGCAGATCGCGGTGCTTCAACGCCATCAGCACCCCGTCGTCCGCCCACGCGATCGGGACGAGCTCGGCGGGCAGCGGCTCCTGCACGGCCAAGGAGTGGTAGCGCACCGCGACGAACTCACGCGGCACCCCGGCGAACAACGGGTCTCCGTCGTGCGAGACCTTCGCGAGGTGCCCGTGCCGCGGTTCGGGCGCGGCGGACACGGTCGCGCCCGCCAGGTGCCCGATGATCTGGTGGCCGAGGCAGACTCCCAGCACCGGCAACGTGGTGCGGCGCAACAGGTCCCCGACCAGGCCGATGTCACGCGCGTTCTGCGGCCGGCCGGGACCGGGCGAGACGACGATGTTGTCGAAGTCCTCCAGCCGCAGGTCGAGCAGCGCCGGGTCGTCGTTCACCACGACCGTCGGTTCCACGCCGTTGATCTCGGCGATCAGCTGGAACAGGTTGAAGGTGTACGAGTCGTAGTTGTCCACCAGCAATGTACGTGTCATGGGCCGGCCAAGGTCTTGCGGAGAGTTTGGATGTCGGCCATTTCCAAGGTGATCCCGAAGATCTCCTCGGGAGCGGCCAGCGCTTCGGCCTCGTCGAGCTCGCGGACCGTCACCGGCTCGCCCACGCGGATCTCGGTGAGCATGTTGCCGGCGAGGAGGTGTCGAACCTTCGCCTGCGTGCGCTGCAGGATCATCCGGTGGTTGAACGGCGAGCGCGGGTGCGTGAGGCAGAAGTGGTTGAGCAGCTCGAAGTCCGACGGGTAGCGCACGTCCGTGGTGAACCCGTAGAGCTCCGCCGGCCCCTCCGGCCGCAGGAACCGCAGCACGTGTTCGCCGGCCGGCTCGCGCACGAGGTCGAACGAGAAGTCGCCGTCCAGCCGGGAGTTCTCCGCGAACCGGATCGGCTCGTGCGGTCCGAAGGCACCGAAACTCACGTCGTGGAGCCAGAGTTCACCGTCCAGCTCCACCAGCAGAGCCACGTGCAGTGCCGGTCCGAACTTGTTCCCGGTGCGGATCCGGGTCCGGCCGGCGAACGCCGTGAACGTGAACCCGATGCGGTCCAGCACGGCCGCCATCAGCACGACGTGTTCCAGGCACCAGCCGCCACGACCGCGCCGCACCAGCTTGTCCTGAACGCTGTCCAGGTCGAGCGGTACTTCAGTCCGCCCGAGCAGCGCGTCCAGGTTGTCGAACGCGATCGCGTCCACGTGCGCGATGTGCAGGCGCCGCAACGTGTCGAGGTCCGCGACCACGTCACCTTCGTGGCCCACGCGGGTCAGGTAGGCGTCCAGGTCGACGCGTTCTCCTTGCCACATAGCGCTCATGTGAACTGCCCGGCGATCACGGCCGCGAGGACGATCCAGCCGTAGTAGGTGTTGGCGACGAACGTGTCCCAGCACGCCTTCGGATCGTCCAGGTCCACCCGGAAGAGCAGAGAGAACAGGTAGATCCCTGCGATCAGGACGACCACGTAGAACGCCCACCCGATCGGCGTCAGCGAACCGGCCCACAGCACACCGGCGAGGCTCAGCACGACGAAGGCCGACAGCCACGCTTTGGTGGCGTTGCCGAACAACAGTGCGGAGGACTTGACCCCGATCTTGCGGTCGTACTCCTTGTCCTGGTGGGAGTAGATCGCGTCGTGGACCATCGTCCAGAAGATGCCGCCGGCGTACAGGCCGTACACCGCGGGCGGGTAATCGGTGTTCCCGGTCGCCGCCGTCCAGCCGACGAACACGTAAGTGCCCATCACCAGCCCGAGGAACGCCGAGGGCCAGACGAAGAAGCGCTTCATGAACGGGTACGCGACGATCAACGGGTACGTGGCCAGCGCGACCAGCACCGTCTGGAAGTTCGCCAGGGCGAGGACCAGCAGCGCGGCCAGAGCCTGTGCGGCGCCCCAGAGGATCCCGTTCCGGACGCTGATCGTCCCCGCCGCGATCGGCCGGCCCACGGTGCGGGCCACGCGGGTGTCGATCTCCTTGTCGGTCACGTCGTTGCTCGCGCAGGCGAACCCGCGGATCAGCACCGCGGCGACGACGACGGCCGCGACCGACAACAGGTCCGGCCGTTTCCCGGCGGCGAAGACGACCGCCCACAGTCCCGGCAGCATGTAGAGGACGTACCCAGTGGGCCTGTCCAGCCGCATCAGCAGCAGATACGAGCGGATCGAGTCCGGGCTCTTCGTGACGACGCCCGCGGATATCTTGTGCAGCATCAGGTTCCCAATCACCAGGTCACCGGGAGTTGGACCAAACCGCCGATCAGCGTGTCGTGGCGCAGCTTCAGTTCCTCCACCTCGACAGCCAGGCGCAACGCCGGGAACCGCGCGACGAGCTGGGTGAGCACCACCTGCAGCTGCATCCGCGCGAGCGCCGCGCCCACGCAGTTGTGCGCGCCGTGCCCGAACGCGAGGCTGGCCGCGGTGTCACGGGTGACGTCGACCAGGTCGGCGCCCGCGAAGGCCGTCTCGTCGTGGTTGGCCGCGATGACGTTGAGCAGCAGGAAGTCCCCGGCTTGGATGGTGACTCCGCCGATCTCGAAGTCCGTCACCGCGTACCGGGGCATGCCGCCGTTGTGCGGGTTCGGCATCGACCTGCGCAGGGTTTCCTCGACCGCACCCGGGATGAGGCTCGGATCGTCCACCAACGCCTGCCACTGCTCGGGTTCGGACAACAGGAGCAACACGCACGTGCCGATCCGGGCCACCGTGGTCTCGTAGCCACCGAACAACAACAACGCCGTCAGGCCGAGGACTTCGTCGTCCGTGATGCCCTCGGTCGCGCAGATCCTGGAGATCGCGTCGTCACCGGGGTCGCGCCGCTTGTCCGCGACGAGTTGCTTGCAGTAGCCGAACAACCCGCCGAGCCCCTGCCTGGCCCGCACCGGGTCGCCGACGCTCGCGGCGTCCTGGGTCCAGGCGCCGAACCGGTCCTTGTCCTCCTGCGGCACGCCGAGCCACTCGCACATCACCTGGATCGGCAACGACAACGCCACCGCCTCGCGCAGATCCACCGGTGGTCGTCGTGCGGCCAGCTCGTCCAGCAGCTGTCCGGTCTGCTTCTCGACGTACGGCCGCAGCTCCGCCATGCGTTCGGGGGAGAAGTGCGGTTCCAGCAACGCCCGCATCCGGGCGTGGTCGGTGGCGAAACTCCCCAGCAGACTGGCGAGCAACGCCGATCCGCCGTCCTTCGGGGCATCGGGGTCGGGGTTCGAACGGCTCAGCCGGTCGTCGTCGAGCAACTGCCGCACTTCGGCATGTCCGGTGACGAGCCACGCCTCGGCGCCGTCGGGAGTGCGAACCCGGTGGACCGCGCCCTGGGATTGGAGCGCACGCAGCTGTGGCGCGAGCTGCAGCACGTTCGCCTGCTCGAATGGCAGTTGAACCGGGGTGCTCACTGACGACCTCCGCCTATGCCGTGCGGTTGATGATGCGGTCGAACAAGACGGTCAGCTCGGCGTGCGCGGCCGGGGTCAGCTCGGCTCGGCCGAGGTGCCGCAACGCCGTGTCGTGATGGTCGCGGGACACCTGCAGAGCTGTGCGCCGGCCGCCGGACTCCTCGACGAGGTCGGCGATCTCCTGCAGGTGTGCCACCGAGGTGTCGTCGGCCTGCCACAGCGAGCGCAGCCGTTCACTGGCCGCAATCCCTGCCAGCACGGGAAAAGACGGGTTGCGCCGGGCGATGTCGCCGCGGACGGGCTTGCCGGTCACCGCGGGGTC
Organism: Lentzea sp. NPDC006480; assembly: GCF_040611995.1. Classification (NCBI taxonomy): domain Bacteria; kingdom Bacillati; phylum Actinomycetota; class Actinomycetes; order Pseudonocardiales; family Pseudonocardiaceae; genus Lentzea; species Lentzea sp. NPDC006480. The sequence goes on along the minus strand of NZ_JBEXPJ010000098.1, from coordinate 2,265 downwards.
GCCCCAGATGTCCTCGACGTCGTTGAAGATCTGGAAGGCGAGGCCGAGATGCCGGCCCGCGCCGCGCAGGGCGGCCAGGACGTGCTCCGGTTTGCCCGCTCGCAGCGCGGGTGTCACGAGCGCGCACTCCAGCAACGCGGACGTCTTCTCCTCGACGATCCGGTCGTACACAACGACATCCGCACCCGTGCCGAGCCGTACCGTGAACTCGCGGGACTGGCCCGCCAGCACCAGGCGGGTGGCTTCGGCGAACGCGCTGGAGATCTCCGCGCGACCGGGACCGGGGTCGTCGACGACCATCTGCAGGGCGAGCCCCTGCAACGCGTCCCCGGCCAGGATCGCGAGGCTGGTGCCGAACACCTTCCACGCGGCGGGGCGGCCGCGGCGCAGCTCGTCCGCGTCGATGATGTCGTCGTGGATCAGGGTCGAGTTGTGCAGCAGCTCCAGTGCCGCCGCCTGCGACCGGACGTCCTGCGCGCGCAGTCCGACTCCCTCGGCCGCCGCCATCATCAGGGCGGCGCGGGTCAGCTTGCCGCCCGTGCTGCTCGGCTCACCGCGTTCGTCGACGAAGCCGAGGTGGTAGGAGCAGATCCGGGCGAGCGTCGGCTCCAGCGCGGAAACCTGCTGCCGCACGACGGGCAGTACCGCGGACCGCACCATTCCCGGTGACAGGAGGGCGGTCGGCGAGATGCCGAGTGTGCTCATTCGGAATTCTCCTCCGGTGCTCGCGAATTGAATGCCGAAAACACGTGACTTGATCTGTCTAGCATCCTGAACGACCCTCTCCGTTCGTGTCAACGACGCAGCGGGCGCCTGTTCGACTTTAGGAAAAACCCCAATCTGAGCGGCCTGACGCAGGGACTGGACTATTCTGCGGATTGGTGGCTGCTGGGTTCACGGACAGCTGGAGAGGCGAAATGGCTGTATCGGCCGATACCGGGAAATTGCACGAAGGCAGGCCGTTCGACCCGTACGGCGTACATCGCGACGACCCGTACTCTTTCCTGGCCGATCTCGGGGACGCGGAACCGGTGTTCTACGCGCCGTTGCTGGACGCGTGGTGCGTCACCCGGCGCGAGGAGATGCTCGCCGTGCTCAAGGACGACGGGAGCTTCTCGGCGCGCGACCACAACCCCCGCCCCAAGGCCGTGCTGCCGGACGACGTCGCCAAGATGTTCAAGACCTGGCGCGGCGCCGGCGGGCTGGGCGTGGGCTCGCTCGACCCGCCGAAGCACGCCAGGGTCCGGGAGGTGCTCAACATCGGGTTCACGCCGGCCAAGGTCAGGGCGTTCGAACCCACGATGCGCGAGATCGCCAAGGACCTCGCCGAACGTGTCGCGGCCGAGCCGGAGTTCGACTTCATCGGGGCCTTCGCCGTGCCGTACGCCATGGAGGTGGTGTGCCGGCGCCTCGGGATCCCGGACTCCTACTACGAACGCTGCCGCATCTGGTCCGAGCAGCGCATCGAGCTCATGATGCTGCAGCACGACGCCGATCCCGAAGTGCTGCGGGAACACGCCCGCGGGCTGATGGAGTTCGGCGACTTCGCCCGTGCGATCGCGCAGGACCGGCTGGCCTCACCGCGGGACGACCTGATCAGCGAGCTGCTCCACCACGGCAGGGCGGGCAACACGCTCACCGCAGACGAGGTCGCCGTCCAGATCCCCACGCTGATCTTCGCGGGGCACATGACCTGCGCCGAAGCACTCGGCTCGATCGTCCACCAGCTGCTGCGCGCACCCGGCGGCTGGGCGGAGGTCGTCGACGGGAAGATCGACACCAGGGACCTCGTCGAGGAGGGGTTGCGGTTCGACAGCCCGCTCGCGGGCATGTACCGGACCGCGACCCGGGACGTGGTGGTCGGCGACGTCCACCTGGCCGAGGGGAGCAGGCTGCTCCTGCTGTACGGAGCGGCCGGCCGGGACAGCCGCGCCCACGCGTGCCCCGCCGCGTTCAGCCCTGGCAGCAAATCAGGCCAGCACCTCGCGTTCGGGCACGGCATCCACTTCTGCCTCGGCGCCGGGTTCGCCCGTGCGGAGCTGGAGGTCGCGATCGAGGCCCTCGCCGCTCGGATGCCCGGCCTGACGCTCGTACCAGGCCAGGAGCCGCGCTTCCGCCCGGTGTTCCCGCTCCGCGCCCTGACCGAGCTCCAAGTACGCCACTGAAACCATTTCTAGGTCGTCACTGGCCGTCAGCGCCATTTATTCAGTGGCGCTGGCGGCTTACCCTTGTGCCATGCGACGACGACATTGATCTTCAACTGAT
>NZ_JBEXPJ010000097.1:0-31856 GCF_040611995.1 Lentzea sp. NPDC006480 | reverse complement strand
GTCGTCGTCGGTACCGTGGACGGCCTCGACGCCGCCGCGCAGATCCTCCACGGCGGTTAAGCACAGTGCACGAGAGCAGGACGAGGCCCACCACGATGGCCGTGCCTCCCAGCGCCCACCGGAAGTCGAACCAGAAAGTGCCGTTGGTCAGCACGTAGGCCGCCATCAGCCCGCCGCCGAGCCCGAACATCAGGGCCAGCGGGTCGATCCGCCTGCGCATCACCGGTCGCTGCTCAGTCACGGAGCACCTTCACCTCTCCGACGTTCGTGCGAACGTCCAGGTCGATCTTCAAGCCACCCTCGCCGTTGTCACCGAGGTCGTTGCCGTCGACCTGAGGGGTGCTGCCCTCCGCCTTCCTGCCGAGGCAGTCGAGCTCACCGATGGACGTGGCCACGCAGTTGAACTTCACGTCCGCGTTCTTCGGCACCCGCACGATCAGCTCGCCGAGGTCCGCCTCGACCGAGGTCGTCACCGAACCGGAGTCCGGCAGCTCCCGCAGGTCGAGGTCGACGCTGCCGACGCTGATCCCGTACTTGCTCTTTACGTCCGAGATGGCCTTCGGCTTGTCCTTGATGCTGCCCAGGTCGGCAGGGCCGTCGAAGCCGACCGCCGTCATGCCGAAGCCCACCACGGACAACGGGATCAGCAGCCAGATCAGGCCGCGGCCACCACCGGTGAACGAGCCGATCAGCAGACCCGCAGCCAGCACCGCGATCAGCAGGCCGATGACGTGCGGAACGGTGAACCACGGCACGAAGCTCCAGGCGATCGCGGAGCCGGCGACGACCAGCGACGCCACCCCCAGCGTCGTGAGCCCGATCCGCGACTTGCGCGGCCGCTCGACCGGCGGTCGGGACATCGGGGCGGGGGACGGTTCCGGCAGGTCCCACGCGAACGGGGCGGCGCCGAGCGGGTCCCAGGCCGGTGCCCCCGGCACCGGTGCCACGGGCGGCTGCAGCGGGAGCGTCGTGGCCGGCTGCAGGTGGCCGCGGTTCTTCTGCAGCAGGTAGATGCACGCGATCGACGCCGCCAGCGTCACGAAGACCTGGAAGCCGCCGTTGCCGAACATGTAGGCGAGCGTTGGGAACATCAGGAATCCCAGCAGCACCGTCTGCGCCTGCGACATCGAGCTGCGCCCCTTGTTGATCAGGGCCTCCAGCGGCGACACCTCGTCGCCCTCCTCCGGCAGCAGCAGCCAGCCGGCCAGGTACATCGGCACCCCGACGCCGCCCGACAGCGCGAGTGCGACGAACGCGATCCGCACGATCACCGGGTCGATCTGGTAGCGCATGGCGATCCCGGTGGCGACGCCGCCGAGCTTGCGTCCTGCGCGGGGCCGCACCGGACGGTGGGCCCAGAACTCCCTGAGCGTGTCCGCCACGCCCTGCATTGCCTTCTCAGTCCCGCTCACGTTGACAAGGTTGCGCTGTCACGCCCGCAACCACATCAGGGACCAGCCCTGATTCGCGGAACCGGGGTCATCCCTGATGAACAACTGGCCCCGACGTGTGACGATCGGATGGTGAGTGCACAGATCGAGCCGATGCGCCGTCGACGCACCGGCCGGGTGGTCGCGGGCGTCGCGAGCGGGCTGGCGGAACACCTCGGCGCACCTGTCTTCTGGGTGCGCGCGATCTTCGCCGTGTTCGCCGCCCTGAGCGGGGTCGGGATCATCGCCTACGCGTTGCTGTGGATGTTCGTCCCGCAGTCGGCGGTGGCGGAACCGGAGACCGACAAGGACCGCAAGGAGTGGCAGCAGGCCGTCGGTCTGGCCGCCCTCGGCATCGGCGTCGCGGTCTTCACCGGGCTGATCGGCAGCGGGGCGAGCGGCTGGATCACCGGCCCGATCGCGGTGGCACTCGTGGGCGCCGCGGTCGTGTGGCGTGAAGCGGACGAGGCACAACGGCGCCGGTGGCGCGACGGTGCGCTGGCGCAGGGGAAGACGGGGATCGTGCGGACGGTGGCGGGAGGGGCGCTGGTGCTGGCGGGTGTCGCCGCCTTCCTCGTCGCGAACGACTCCATGCAGAACCTCTCCACCGTCGTGCTGTCCGTGCTGGCGACGTTGATCGGTGTCGCGGTGCTGACCGTGCCGCTGTGGATGCGGCTGGTGCGCGACCTGGACGCGGAGCGCCGGGCCCGCATCCGCACCGACGAACGTGCCGAGATCGCCGCCCACCTGCACGACTCAGTGCTGCAAACGCTTGCGCTGATCCAGAAGCAGTCCGAGTCGCCGCGTGAGGTGAAGCGCCTGGCCCGCAGCCAGGAACGCGAGCTGCGCAGCTGGCTCTACGGCCGTGAGGTGGGCGAGCAGCCGACGACGATGAGCGTGGCCATCGCCCAGACGTGCGCGGAGGTGGAGGACGACTTCGCCATCGCCGTGTCGCAGGTCGTCGTCGGTGACTGCGAGCTGGAAGACGGGATGTACGCGCTCGTCCAGGCGTCGAAGGAGGCGTTGGTCAACGCGGCCAAGCACGCGGGGGTCGCCGAGGTCAGCGTGTACGCGGAGATCGAGCCGGACAAGGTGACCGTGTTCGTGCGGGACCGCGGCAAGGGTTTCGACCCGGACGCCGTTCCGGAGGACCGTCATGGCCTCGCGGGCAGCATCCGGGGGAGGATGGACAGGCACGGCGGTCAGGTGCGGTTGCGCACCTCTCCCGGTGAGGGGACCGAGGTGCAGCTCGAGATGCCGAGGAAGACGGAGGCCAGGACGTGAGCGTGAGGGTGTTCCTGGTGGACGACCACGCGTTGTTCCGCGCTGGGGTGCGCGCTGAGCTCGACACGATCACCGACGAGGTGGAGGTCGTGGGCGAGGCGGGCAGCGTGGGCGAGGCGGTGGCGGGGATCGCGCATCTCAAGCCGGACGTGGTGCTGCTCGACGTGCACATGCCCGACGGCGGTGGCGCCGAGGTGCTGCGCCAGATCCGCACCAAGATCCCGGAGGTCACGTTCCTCGCGCTGTCGGTGTCCGACGCCGCGGAGGACGTCATCAACGTCATCCGCGCCGGTGCCCGCGGCTACGTGACCAAGACGATCTCCAGCCAGGAGCTGGTCAAGGCCGTGGTCCGGGTGTCGGAGGGCGACGCGGTGTTCTCGCCGCGGCTCGCCGGGTTCGTGCTGGACGCGTTCGCCGACCGGCCGGGTGCCGCGCCGATCAGCGATCCGGAGCTCGACCTGCTGACGCCCCGGGAACGCGACGTCCTGAGGCTGCTGGCGCGTGGTTACGCTTACAAGGAGATCGCGTCCGAGCTGTTCATCAGCGTGAAGACGGTGGAGACGCACGTGTCGAGCGTCCTGCGGAAGACCCAGCTCTCCAACCGGTACGAGCTCTCCCGCTGGGCCACTGATCGCAGACTGGTCTGAGGGAACTTGATCAAAAAGGTCGCTCGCGGCGCGACCGAGATTCTGGCGCCGTGGGTCTGGGTGATTTTGCTGCCGTTCGGGGTCGCTGCCGCTACCGAGAACATCTGGAAGACGTTGCTGTGGGGCTTCGTGGTCGCCATCACGGCCTCCGTCGTCCCGATGGCGGTGATCGTGCGTGGCGCGCGCAAGGGCAAGTGGGACGGCCACCACGTGACGAACCGCGAGGGGCGGGTCGTGCCACTGATCACGGCCGGTGCCTCGCTGGCGGCCGGCACGGTGATCATGGTGCTGGGGCACGCGCCCAGGAGCATGCTCGCGCTGGCCGGCAGCATGTTCGCGTCGCTGATCGTCAGCATGGCGATCACGTTCGGGCTGAAGTGGAAGATCTCGCTGCACGCCGGGGTGGCGTGGGCGGCTGTGGTCACGATGGCGATCGTCTACGGCCCCGCGTGGCTGCTGCTCGCCCTGCCCGCCGCTCTGGTGGCGTGGTCGCGCGTCGAGCTGGGTGACCACACGACGGCACAGGTGCTGGGCGGGACGGCGATGGGCGTGATCGTGGGTGGCGGCAGCTTCTGGCTGCTCAGCCAGTCTGGGTGAGCTTGGCGATCTTCATCTCGTTGTTGACCGCTTCGACGGCGACCTCGACGTGGATCGTTGCCTGCTTGCCGATGTCCGTGACCAGGGCGAGGTCCACCGGGACGATCCACCGGGGGCCGTCCGAGTGGACCTGGGCGGTCAGCACGGTGCACTGGACCGAGGTGTAGCCCTTCCACCGCTTCACGAAGTCGGCCCGGCTCTCCACCTGCCCACCCGAGAAGTTCTGCCACGCCAGCACGGGGTTGCCGGGCAGCTGCTCGTAGTGCCCCTTGACGAACGCGACGGCTTCGTCGGCCGAGAACGAGCGGGGCTTCTCCTCGGTGGGGAAGGTGCTCTGGTTGGTCGGTGAGTCGCCGCCGGTCTCGTTCCAGTACGCGGCCGCCGCGCCACCGCCGATCGCCAGCACCGCGATGATCGAGAGGATCACCAGGATCCGGCGGTTCGGCGGCTTGCGCCTGCGTGGTTCGGGAATCGCGAGTGGCTGGGACGGCTGCGGCTCGGCAGCCAGCAGGTCCGCGGCCTCCTGCGCGGTCGGCCGGTCCTGCGGGTTCTTCGAGAGCAGGCGGTTCAGCAACGGCGTGAGTTCGCCCGCGTTCTTCGCGTCGCGCAGCTGCCCGCTGGCAGCCCGGTAGATGAGCCCGAAGCTGTTGTCGCTGGGCCCGAAGACCGACTCGCCCTCGATCGCCGTGTAGATGGTCGCCCCGAGCGAGAACACGTCGGACGCCTCGCCTGGCTGCTCACCACGCGCCACCTCGGGCGCCAGGTAGGCGGGAGTCCCGGAGATCATGCCGGTGTCGGTCATCGTGCCGTCGCCGCTGGCCTTGGAGATGCCGAAGTCGGTGATCTTGACGGTGCCGTCGTGCCCGATCAGGACGTTGCCGGGCTTGATGTCGCGGTGGACGATCCCCGCCGCGTGCGCCGCGGCCAGCGCAGACGCGACCTTCGCCCCGATGCTCGCCGCCTGCGCGGGCTTCATCGGCCCTCGCTCGGCGATGAGCGCCGATAGGCTGTGCGACGGCAGGTACTCCATGACGATCCACGGCTCTTCGACATCGTTGCCGACGACGTCGAACACCGCGATCGCGTGCGGGTGGTGCAACCGGGCGGCGTTGCGCGCCTCGCGCATGGCCCGCTGGTGGTCGCCGGTGATGAGCTGCTTGACCGCGACCTCGCGCGCCAGCACCTCGTCCCGCGCCCGCCAGACCACCCCCATCGCTCCGCTGCCGACGCGCTCGATCAGCGTGTAGCGGCCCCCGATGGTGGTTGTCACACCACGAGACTAATCAATGCCCGAGAGCGACCTCGCCGGATCACGCTCAACGGGTGGTGCAAATCGCTCACGCGCTCCCCAGAAGCGGCCGAGCGTCCTCTCACTCCGGCACCAGACCGGTGGGGACACGTGCCTGGTGAGCCGGAACATCGCTGCCGCGGTCCTCTCGCCGTCGCTGCCCACAACGGCGAACACCGCGCGTGGTCTCCGGTGACGAGCTGCCCGCACAACGCCGGCATCCTCGTCCCGCGCCCGTCAGACCACCTGGGACACGCGAGCGACTAGTCGATCGTCGACACGAGCTTCTGCAGCTCGCGCTCGAAGTCGATCCACAGGTCCTCCTCGCCCGGCTGGACGACGTCGTAGGAGCTGTCCAGGAACGCCGCCACGTCCTCGGCGACCGCGCTGAGGATGGCGAACCCGGTGGGCGCGTTCAGCTCGACCAGGACGCGCTCCGGGTCGTCGGACGCGGGGCGGACCAGGATGTCGCCCTCACCGGACGGCGTCAGCAGGCCGTCGGCCAGCAGGTCGCGGGCGAACATCCACTCCACGCGGCCGGTGCCGGTGTGGAAGACGACGGCGACCGCGTAGGGGTCCTCCGGGTCGTAGACCAGCTCGGCCTCGACCGGCGCGGGTGCCGCGCCGGGGGCGAGCAGTTGGAAAGTCGTCCGGGTGGTGACCTTCAGGTTCTCGTTGTTCATGTCGATGTCCTTCCCAGGCTGGTCTCCATGTCCGCTCACAAAGAGGAGACGGCCAACCAGCCCGTTAAGGACGCGATTCGTCTCGGAACCATCCTATTGGGGGAGACGTGCGTCTCACCGTTCAGCGTTTGACCAGGTCGCGCGTCTCGTTTGGTGAGACGGCCTGACCTGCCGAGACGGGCTTCCTCCGGGTCAGCGCGACGCCCAGCAGCACCACGAGCATGCCCGCGACGACCCTTGCGTTGAGTTGCTCTTCCAGGAACATCGCTCCAAGGAGTACCGAAACCACCGGCAGAAGGTAACCGACCGTAGTCGCAGTGGTGGCGCCCTCGTCCGCGATGACGCGGTAGTTGAGGATGAACGCGACGCCGGTGCCGAAGATGCCGAGGATGATCACGGCCACGACGCCGACCCAGTGTAGGTGCAGCGGCTGCAGGCCCCCGAACGGCGTGGCCAGGATCAGCAGGCCCATCGCGGTGGTCAGCTGCATCGCGGCGAGCTGTGTGGAGGTCGCGCCGGTGTTGACCAGGTAGCGGCCGGCGTACGAGTAGCCGATGGCGTACGAAGCGGCGCCCAGGAGGCACAGCACCGCGCCCCAGCTGGCGATGCTGTTGGCCTGCTGCCACGGCGCGAAGATCAGCAGCACGCCCGCGAAGCCGAGTCCCAGGCCGAGCATCCGAACGAGGTTGCTGATCTTCTCGGTGCCCAGCACGAGCCCGATGGTCAGCGCGAACAGCGGCGTCGTGGAGTTGAGGACGCCGGAGACGCCCGAGTCGACGGTCTGGCCGCCGAACGCGAAGAGCGTGAACGGGACGACGCTGCCGAACGTCGCCACGAAGAGCATGTGACCCCAGATCCGCTTGTCGCGCGGCAGCGACATCCGCGCCGTGGCGAGCACGACGACCAGCACGAGCGCCCCGAAGAACGTCCGCACGAGCGAGATCTGCAGAGGAGCGAGGCTCCCCAGCGCGAGCTTGATCCACAGGAAGCTGGATCCCCACAGCAGGGCGAGCACGCCCATCCTGATCAACGTTCCGCGTTGGTTCACGGGTCAACGATGCGCCGCCCAACCCGTAATTACAATTTAATTGTTGTGCACAACCGTTAAGCGACGCTGTAATGTCGGAGCATGCTGGACGTGCGTCGCATGCAGGTGCTCAGAGCGGTCGTGACCTCGGGTTCCATCACCGCGGCCGCGACGAACCTCGGCTACACCCCGTCCGCCGTCTCCCAACAGGTTGCGGGCCTGGAGAAGCAGGCCGGGCTGCCGTTGCTGGAGCGCGTCGGCCGGGGCATCCGGCCCACCGCCGCCGGTCGTCTGCTCACCGAGCACGCCGGCCGCCTCGCCGACCAGCTCGCCGAGGCCGAGAGCGCCCTCTCCGCGTTGCGCAACGGCTGCGCGGGCATCCTGCGCGTCCGCTACTTCGCCACGGCCGGAGCCGCTCTCGTGCCGCCCGCCGTCGCCACTTTCCGCGCCGAACGCGCCGGTGTCGAGCTCGACCTGAAGCTCACCGAGCCCAAGGACCCGTTCGAGGAGCTCGCGGCGGGCCGCGCCGACGTCGCCATCACCGTCCTGGAGCCCGACGAGCCCGCGCCGCTGGGCATGGTCGCGCGGCACCTGCTCGCCGACCCGTTCTTCGCCGTCCTGCCCCGCGGCCACGCCCTGGCCCGCAAGCGCGTGATCGACCTGGCCGAGCTGGGCGAGGAGCCGTGGATCGACGCGGACTGCAGCGCCGCCGGACCGTGCTCGAACCTCGTGAAGAACGCGTGCGCGGGCGCCGGGTTCTCACCGAAGGTCGTCGTGGAGAGCGACGACTACGCGACCGCGCAGGGATTCGTGGCGGCCGGTCTCGGCGTCACGATCATTCCGCAGCTCGGCCTCGGCTACGCGCATCCCGGCGTGGTGCTGCGCAAGGTCCGCAATCCCGAACCGGTGCGCCACATCCACGTCGTCTACCGCGAGGAAGCCTCGTGGAATCCCGCCGTACTCGCTTTGGCGGAAGCGCTGGAGAAGGCCGCGAAGGCCTCCTGACCAGCTCAGGTCCCGAGCGACTTGTCGCTGTGCAGCAGGAAGTTCGGGCTGGCCCACTGGAACGAGATGCCGCGCCGCTCCGTGGTCGTGCCGCCGCTCTTCTTGGTGTACTGGACTTCGACTTCCCAGTAGAAGCCTTCTTTTTCGGTCGCGTTGAGGACCTTGGCTTCCTTGATCCCGTTCCAGAACGTCTCGAACCCGCTGTAGCCGCCGGGGTAGCTGCCCTGGAAGTTGGCGTTGCCGAACTTCCAGGCTTCCTCGGGCGAGCTGGGGGCGGTGTTGAAGTAGTCGTTCAGGAAGCCCCGCATGTCGTCGGGAGTGGGCTGGCTCGTCCACTGACCCGCCTTGCCGGACGACTTCTGCGGCGTCGACGGCTTGGTGCTGTCCTTCGTCTGCTGGACCTGGGTGTTGCCGCCCGCGCTGTTGTCGCTGCCGCCGTTGTCCTTGTTGTTCGAGATGATGCTCGCGAACATGATGCCGATCACCGCGGCCGCGACGATGGCGAGCGCCGTGTAGACGGTCGACTTCTTGCTCTTCGACGACACCGAGGACAGAGCGGAAGACTTCGGGCGCTGCGAGTACTGCGGCGCGGCGGCCGGGCGGTGGTTCGGCGGCTGCTGCTGCGTCGGCACGGCCCGAGGGGGCGTGTGCAGGTCGACGCGCGTGGCGTTGGGCGGAGGCGGCGTGGGCGTCATGGCTCGCGTGGCGGCCTGCTGCTGCGGCTGCTGCTGAACCGGCGAACCGCGCCACGACGGCGGGTGCGTCGGCGTCACCACGGCCGGTGTGAACGCGGCGGCGGCTTGGCCGTTCGCGACGGCGGCGAGCGCGTCACGGGCCTCGGCCATGGTCGGGCGGTCTTCCGGCTCTGCGCGCAGCAGGCGCATCAGCAGCGCCGTCATCGGGCCGGCGTTGCGCGGCGGGTCGACCTTGCCGGACGCGACCTTGTGCAGCAGCGCGATGGTGTTCTCGCTCAGGCCGAACGGCGGCGTGCCCTCGATCGCGGCGTACAGCGTCGAACCCAGCGAGAACACGTCGGACGGCGAACCGGGGTCGTAGCCCTTGGCGACCTCGGGCGCGAGGTAGGCGGGCGTGCCGGCGAGCATGCCCGTCGCGGTGACCGTGACGTCACCGGTCGCGCGGGAGATGCCGAAGTCGGTGATCTTGACAGTGCCGTCGTCGCCGAGCAGCACGTTGCCGGGCTTGATGTCGCGGTGCACGATGCCGGCGTTGTGCGCGGCGGCCAGCGCGGACGCGACCTGCATGCCGATCGACGCCACGTCGCGCGGCGGCAGCGTGCCGCGTTCGGAGAGCACCGCGGACAGGCTCTTGGACGGCAGGTACTCCATGATCAGCCACGGCTGGCTGTCGTCCTCGGCCACGTCGTACACGGCGACCGCGTGCGGGTGCTGAAGCCGCGCGGCGATGCGGCCCTCGCGCATGGCGCGTCTCTTCGCCTCGTCCGTGTCGGCTTCGGCCAGTCCGGGCTGCAGGAGCAGTTGCTTGACCGCGACTGTGCGGTGCAGGCGTTCGTCGTGTGCGGTCCAGACGACGCCCATGGCGCCACTACCGATCCGCTGGCTCAATCGGTAGCGACCAGCGACCAATCGGCCATCGTCGGTCACAGTTGCTCCCCGCTGTGCGGTCACTTAGCTCTCTGTTCAACGGCTCGTCACACCAATGGGTTCAGATCACCCAACGGTGCGGGTACCCACCTTACGAGATTTCTACGACGTAATGACGCTTAGGTCGTTTGCTTGACCGGCGGCGTCGTGGTGGTCGTCGTCGTGCTCGACGGCGGCGGCGTCGTGGTCGTGGTGGTCGTCGTAGTCGTGGTCGTGGTGGTCGTAGTTGTAGTCGTCGTAGTGCTAGACGTCGTTTCGCGCGTCGTCGTTGCCTCGGGCGTGGTGGTCGTCACCTCAGGCGTTGTGGTCGTCGTAGGCACCACGGTGGACGACGACGCCGGCGGCGCAGACGGGTTGTCGCGCTCTTTGTTGAACACGCCCAGCGCGACCAGCAGACCGCCGATCACCAGCAACAGAGCCAAAACCACCGCCGCGATCACCAGCGGCCGGTTGTCCTGCTGCTTGCCAGCGGGCACCATCGGCGGCGCGGTGCGAGGCGGCGACGTGCGCGGCGCCGGACGGACCACGCGGGTCCGCTCGGGCTCGATCATCGTCGTCGGGTCGGGCCCGGCGACCGCGGCCAGACCGCTGAACGACGGCGAACGACCGTTCTGGACGGCCGCCAGCAGCTCGCGCGCCTGCGGCATCGTCGGCCGGTCGTCCGGCTCGTAGTTCAGCAGGTACAGCAGCGTGTCGGCGAGCGGGTGGTCGACGGTCGGCGGGTTGATCCGCCCGGCGGCGACGGCGTGCAGAACACCGAGAGTGTTCTCGCTCACTCCATAGGGCGGTTCGCCCTCCATCGCGGCGAACAGCGTCGAACCGAGCGAGTAGACGTCGGAGGCCGGCGTCGGGTCCTGGCCCCGCGCGATCTCCGGCGCGAGGTAGGCGGGCGTGCCGGCGATCAGGCCGGTCTTGGTGACCGTGATGTCGTCGGAGGCCCGCGAGATGCCGAAGTCGGTGATCTTGACGACGCCGTTGTCGGCGATCAGCACGTTGCCGGGCTTGATGTCGCGGTGCACGATGCCGGCCGCGTGGGCCGCCGCCAGTGCCGCCGCGCACTGGGCGCCGATGGAGGCGACCTCGATCGGGTCCATCGGCCCGCCCTCGGCCAGCGCGTCGGCCAGGCTGTAGGACGGCAGGTACTCCATGACCAGGCACGGGACGCCGTCTTCCTCGACGACGTCGTACACGGCGATGGCGTTCGGGTGGTGCAGCTTGGCGGCGATGCGGCCCTCGCGCATGGCGCGCTGGATGGCCTCGTCCTGCTCGGCCTCGTCCAGGCCGGGGGCCAGGAGCAGCTGCTTGATCGCGACCTCGCGGCCGAGGCGTTCGTCGTGGGCGCGCCAGACGATGCCCATCGCGCCGGAGCCGATGCGGTCGAGGAAGCGGTAGCGATCGGCGATCAGACGGCCGTCGGTGGCGTCGGACGTCGTCACCTGGCCACCTCGGGGGTGCTCGACAGCGTGACTGCGGCTGTGGCAGCAGATCCCACGCTCGTGCTCCTCGTGCGGTAGTCAGCGGTCCGAATGCCCGCACAGGGTACCCCTGCCGTGGGCGGTTGCTGAGCTACCGGGTTGTGCCTCAGTTCACCGGTGCGAAGAAGTCGAAGCCGCCGACGGTGTCGCCCACGGTGTTGAGCACCGGGTCGAGCAGGCCGAGGTCCACGCTGACGTCGACCGGGTTGGACGGCGCGGGCAGCGGATTCGAGGCGGGCGGGGTGCTGCTGCTGGGCGGGTTCGCGGACGAGCTGGGCGGCGGAGGCGTCTGGCTCGACGGCGGCGTGCTCGGCTGGCTCGTCTCCGACGACGGCGTGCTCGTGGACGGCGACTGCGTCTGCGAGGTGGGCTGCTGCGTCGGCTGCTGGGTCTGCGTGGGCGTCTGCTGCGTGGGCGCCTTGGGCTGCTGGGTCTGGACGTACGGGGCGACGCGCGTCTGGGTCTGCTCCGTCGTCGGGTCGGCCGCCTGGGTCTCGGTGGCGTCCTCCTGCTGCGTCTTGTTCGACGGCAGCTTCACGACGCCCTCGGTGCCGGCGCTCGCGCCACGGGCCTGCGTGCGCTCGTCGAACCGCACCTCGGCGAGCGGGCGCTCGTCGGTCGGGGACAGCCACGAGGAGGCGGCGAAGGCCACCGAACCGCAGAGGACCACGCCACCGCTGGCTGCGACGGCCAGCTTGCCGACGGTGAACCCGCTGCGCTGCGTGTCGTCGGAACGGCCCTCACGGCGCAGCAGCTCCGTGATGTGCAGCTCCTTCATGGGCTGCTTCTTCTTGCCGCCCGCCGCCTTGACCGGCTTGAACTTGATCGTCGGCTCGAAGGCCTCCGGGGTGATGTCGTCGGTGATCACCGGGATCTCGACGGTCTCCGCCTCGCGGCGGGCGATCAGCTCGGCGACGGACAGCTGGCCGGTCGACTCCGCCGTTCCGTTCAGCCGCCGACGATGGTCCTCAATCGACACCGCTCGTTCACCCTTCCAAGTTCGCGTTCGCGCACTGGCGGGACCATGGATACCGAATCGTGACCCGAGATGTAACCCCTTCGGGGGAATTTTCACGATCGGAACCAGGTTTTCGCGACGAGCGGTCACCGTTCGACTGCGAACGGCGAGACCAGTTGGGTGCGGCCTAACTCCTCTGCGCCGAAAGGACCTCGGTGCCGATGATCCGCGGCTGGGTGGTGTCGGTCAGCCAGAAGAGCTGTTCGATGCGCAGCCAGCTGCCGTCGAGCTCCTGCATCGAGACGACCGCGAGCACCGATCCGTCCGGCCGGACGGAGGTCTGGTCGACGTTGACCGTCTTGATGATTCCCCAGGACTCGACGAACTCCTCGGGGTTCGCGCCGACGAGGTCCGGCGAGAGCAGCTTGGCCGCCGAGTTGGGCTTGGTCGTGAGCAGTTCGTAGAACCGCTTCACCACGTCGACCTGCGGCTGAGGGCCGACCGAGACCTCTGGCGTGGTCGGTTCCGGCGTCTGCAACAGCAGCGCGGACGGCTGCGGCAGCGGGGTGTCGGCCGCGGTCTGCAGCGGCTTGTTCTCGTTCGGCAGCTGGGCCGAGAGGACGTCGGGCCGCAGCGCGCTCGCACCGGACAGCGCGATCGGCCGTTCGGTGACCGGGACGCCCTGGTTCGCGGGCCGATTGCCCGCGAGGATCGCCGCCCCGGCGACCGCGCTGACCAGCACGATCGCGCCCGTCAGCAGACCGGCGGCCTTGGCCGCGCGGCTCCTGCGGTTGCGGCGGCGGCGACCTGGGACGACGGGGATGACCGCGGTGGTCGCGGTCATGTTCGTCATGGTCTCGGTGGGACCGAGCAGTGATGTGACTAGAGCGTCGGTGGCGGCTTCCTCGTTCGACGGGATGCGCATCGGGGTCGGCTGTTGCTTGATCAGCTCAGCCACGCTGATCGAGCCGGCGCGGGTGTGCCTCCGCCCGGTCGTCGCGGGACGCTGCACTGGCCTGGTCCTCCGTACTGTCCGTGGTCACCAGAAGACGTACCGTGGCGCCGCGTGACTACGCCAGCATCTCGGTGGACTTCAGCCGTTCGTGGCGTTGGGCGGTGTCAGGGATTCGCTCGATGGTGCTACTTACTACGGTCGGTAACTCGGGCCGTGACCTTTAGCCACTTCAGCCGCCGAGCTTCAGGCGTTCACCGTTGATCAAGGGAAGGTCGCCGAGCGTGAAGCTCAGCTCGCGCTTCTCGGTGCTGACCGAGCCGTCCTTCTTCGTCACCTGCAGCAGGCTGACGGTGAGGCCCTTGCCAGGGTCGACCACGATCTCCTTGACCTCGATCAGCGAGATGTCCGCGAGCCTGCCTTCGAGCAGCGCGCCGGCGTTCGTCCGCACGGTGTCCGTGGTCATGGCGAGCGCGGTGTCCGCGTTCGTCGCCATCTCGCGGTAGAAGTGCTCGGTCTGCTGGGCGATCTTGGAGCCGTCGACGACCGGCGCCTGGCTGACCGGCACGGTCGTGATCACGGGCGGCGCGGTGCCGGCCGGTGTGGTGCTGACGGCCGGACCGCTCGAGCCCGGCGCGCTGGACCCCGTGCCCGGCACGGCGGCGCCGTTGCCGGTACCCGCCGTGGACGGCTTCGTGCCGGTGGCCGACGGGCTGGTGCCGCCGGTGGGCAGCGCGGAGATCAGCGGCACGTCCGACGGGTAGCCGGGCAGGCCGACGGTCTCGACCGCGCCGCCACCGCCGACCAGCTTGGCCGCGGCGACGCTCAGCCCGACCAGCACGAGCACCGACGAGATGACGGCGAACCAGGCCGCGCGCTTCCACGTGCGCGGCGGCGTGACCGAGGCGGGCACCAGGCCGATGTTGAACTTCCGCAGGCCGTCGGTGTCCTGCAGCGGGTCGATCTGGCGGCGGCGGGGCAGCGGGATGCGATCGCCACCGACGACGGGGCGCGGCTGCTCTTGCTGCGGCTGCGCTACACCGCCGTCGAGACGATGTTTGCCCGGCAGTAGTTCGTCCATCCCCGACACCCCTCTGCGACGCAATCAGAGTAGGGCCGTCCGGACGTACCGAACCAACCAAAAGGGGGCGTTCAGGACGAGTGACACACGAAAGTGTGGTTTTACTACCTCGGCGGGAGTTGGGCTTGACCGCTGTTCAGCTGCTTGTGCGTCTTCTGCACGCCGTTGAGCGCGGCCAGACCGCTGCCACCCGCGATGATCGCGCCGATCACGTCGGCGCTGAGCGAGTCGCCGTTGGTGATCAGCAGGCCGATCACCGCGCCCACGGTCGTGATGATGGCGGTCTTCCAGCGGCTGCGGACGAACTGCGAGACGGGTGCTCCGGCTAGGCCCTTCTTGTTCGCGGCCGAACCGAGCAAGCCCAGGTATGCGTCGTGCGCCAAGGCGGCGAGCAGGCCGGCGATGGCGATCAGTGCGGCGATGAGGCCCATGCCTCCAGTGTGCCTCCAGTTTTTTGCGGTGGACCATCCGTGATCGCCCTGATATCCGATTCGGGTGGACATGTTCTGGCACGACGACTGCCTCGAGCACGACGCCGGCGAAGGCCTGTGGGAGCTGCCGGGCTCCTGGCCGTGGCTCGACGTGGCGGAACCGCACCCGGAGAACGCCGCGCGGCTGCGCACGTTCCGGCACGCGCTGACGCACGGTCCGGTCGCCCCGCACCTCACGTGGCACGAGGGACGGCATGCGTCCGTTGACGAGCTTCTGCGCGTGCACACGGCCGGCTACCTCGACTCGTTGCGGGTCTCGGAGCGTGTGGCGCTGGAGGTGAACACGGTCGTGGGTCCCGAAACGTGGCGTGCGGCGTGCGCGGCGGCCGGAACGTCGTTGGCAGCGCTGGAATCCGGCGTGCCACTGGCCTATGCGCTGGTACGGCCGCCCGGACACCACGCGCAGCCTGACATGGCCGACGGCTACTGCTTCGTCAACAACGCGGCGCTGGTGGCGGAAACCGCGCGGCGCCAAGGGAAGCGGGTCGCCGTGCTGGACTGGGACGTGCACCACGGCAACGGCACGCAGGAGGTGTTCTACGACCGTCCGGACGTGCTGACCATCTCCATCCACATGCGGCACGGCTCGTGGGGCACGAACCACCCGCAGACGGGCGCGCCGTCGGAGGTGGGCGCTGACGGCAGGAACGTGAACATCGAGCTGTCACTGGGCGCGGGGGACACGGCGTACCTGCGCGCGCTCGACGAGATCGCCTTCCCGCTGCTGCGCGAGTTCGCACCGGACCTGCTGGTGTGCGCGTCCGGGTTCGACGGCTCCGCGTTCGACCCCAACGGCCGCCACAACGTCACGGCATCGGGCTACCGCGAGATCGGCCGTCGGGTGGCGTCGTTCGGAACGCGGGTCGTGCTCACCCAGGAGGGCGGCTACCTGCGCGGCTACTCCGCGCTGTGCCTGCACGCGCTGGTGGAGGGCCTGCTACAGCTGCCGGAGCCGTTGCTGGAGGACCCGCTGGCCTACGTGCCGGACGACTCCCAGCTCGTGGACGCGGATTTCGCGCTCCTGCGCAAGGCCCTGAAGCCTTTTTGGCCCGGCGTGCTGTGACGCCGGGCCCAGGGCCTCGGAGCTACCTGCCGAGCGGGCCGCGGCCCATCTTGAGCAGGATCATCGCGAGATCCTTGCCCTCGGGGCCGAGCGGCTTGTAGCGGCTGAGGACGTCGATCTCGCGGTTGTGCACGATCTTCGTGCCGCCGGCGGCCATGCGGGCGGCGCCGATGATCTTGGAGACCTCGACGCGGCGTTGCACGAGACGCAGTATCTCGGCGTCCAGGTGGTCGATCTCCTGGCGCAGCTCGTTGATGTCCGGCTCGGTGGTGGTGTCCATCGTGGTGACCTCTCGACTCTTCGAGTCCTGGCCCGGAAGCGAACGAAGCCCCGGGGTCCGAGGACTCCGGGGCTTCGTGGTGGCTTTGTCAGCGCTGGACGACCACGGGAGCCGGAGTCCGGATCCCGTAGAAAAACTCGAAGAACGTCGCGCGCACGGATGCAGTGTTGCACAGAACCGGCGCACCCCGCCAAACCCGCCCGGAGGGTGGGAACCGGCCGGTCATCGAACACATGGTCGGGTGGTACGAGTTTTGTCGGTGCCGCCCGGTACCGTGGATGGACGATGAGCGCCTTGTTCGACTTGCCCTCAAGTCCCCCCGTTTCCCGCGCGGGCCACCTGCTCGACGACCTGAACCCCGCGCAGCGCCGTGCCGTGGAGCACGCCGGTTCACCGCTGCTCGTGGTGGCCGGCGCAGGCTCCGGCAAGACGCGCGTCCTCACCAGGCGGATCGCCTACCTGCTCGCGGAACGCGACGTGCACCCCGGCCAGATCATGGCCATCACGTTCACGAACAAGGCCGCCGCGGAGATGAAGGAGCGCGTCGCCGACATGGTGGGCGCCCGCGCCCGCTCGATGTGGGTGTCGACGTTCCACTCGATGTGCGTCCGCGTCATGCGCCGCGAGGCCAAGACCCTGGGCATGTCGTCGAACTTCTCGATCTACGACAGCGACGACACCCGCCGCCTCATCACGCTCGTGGCGCGGGACCTCGATCTCGACCCGAAGAAGTACGCGGCCCGCACCCTCGCCGTGCACATCTCGAACCTCAAGAACGAGCTGATCGACCCGGAGACCGCCGCCGCCCAGGCCACCAACGACCTGGAACGCCGAGTGGCCGAGGTCTACGCGGTCTACCAGCGCCGCCTGGGCGAGTCGAACTCCCTCGACTTCGACGACCTCATCATGCGCACGGTCGAGCTCCTGCAGAACTTCCCGGACGTGGCCGAGCACTACCGCCGTCGCTTCCGCCACGTCATGGTCGACGAGTACCAGGACACGAACCACGCCCAGTACACGCTGGTGCGCGAGCTCGTGGGCAAAGCGGGCGGCGAGATCCCCCCGGCGGAACTGTGCGTGGTCGGCGACGCCGACCAGTCCATCTACGCCTTCCGCGGCGCCACGATCCGCAACATCGTGGAGTTCGAGCGCGACTACCCGGACGCCACCACGATCCTGCTGGAGCAGAACTACCGCTCCACCCAGAACATCCTCACGGCGGCCAACGCGGTCATCTCCCGCAACCCCAACCGCCGCGACAAGACCCTCTGGTCCGACCTCGGCGAGGGCGAGAAGATCGTCGGCTACGTCGCCGACAACGAACACGACGAAGCCGCCTTCGTGGCAGGCGAGATCGACCGCCTGGTCGACAGCGGCGAGGTCAACAACAGCGACATCGCCGTCTTCTACCGCACCAACAACCAGTCGCGCGTCTTCGAGGAAATCTTCATCCGCCTGGGCCTCCCGTACCGAGTGGTCGGCGGCGTCCGCTTCTACGAGCGCCGGGAAGTCCGCGACGCCCTGGCGTACTTGAGGACCTTGGCCAACCCCGAGGACACGGTCTCCCTCCGCCGAATCCTCAACGTCCCCAAGCGAGGCATCGGCGACCGAGCCGAAGCCTGCGTCAGCGCCTACGCCGAACGCGAACGAATCAGCTTCGCCGCCGCCCTCCGCGAAGCCGTGGACGACCGCGTCCCGATGCTGAACCCCCGCTCCCGCAACGCGATCGCGGGCTTCGTCGAACTCATGGACCAACTGGGCGAGATGGTCGAGCGCGAGGACGACGTCGCCGACATCCTCGAAGCCGTTCTCGAAAAGACCGGCTACCGCACCGAACTCGAAGCCAGCGAGGACCCGCAAGACCACACCAGGGTCGAAAACCTCAACGAGCTGGTCACGGTCGCCCGCGAGTTCACCGAACTGGAACTCCCGGAAGGCGCCGACCCGGTCCCGTCCCTCCCCGCTTTCCTGGAACGCGTCTCCTTGGTGGCCGACGCGGACTCGATCCCGGACGCCGAGTCCGACGGCGTGGTCACCCTGATGACCATCCACACGGCCAAGGGCCTCGAATACCCGGTCGTCTTCAGCACGGGCTGGGAAGACGGCGTCTTCCCCCACATGCGCGCCCTCGGCGACCCAGCCGAACTGGCTGAAGAACGCCGCCTCGCCTACGTGGGCATCACCCGAGCCCAGCAACGTCTTTATCTGTCCCGGGCCCTGGTCCGCTCAGCCTGGGGCCAGCCCTCGGCCAATCCGGCCTCCCGCTTCCTGGGCGAGATCCCCCAGGACCTGATCGACTGGCGCCGAGTGGAGCCTTCCCGCTCGGCCCCGGCCGCAGCCACCACCTGGGGCCGCTCGGCCTCAGGCGGCATAGCCTCCCGCGGCCTCTCCCGCCCAGCCCCGGGCAAAGCGGGCTGGAAGGACGCCCCGGCCATGAAGCTGGAAGTGGGCGACCGCGTAACCCACGACAAGTACGGCCTGGGCCGAGTAGTGGCCGTGGACGGCGCGGGCCTGCGAGCCACCGCCACGATCGACTTCGGCAACTCGGGCACAGTCCGCCTGATGCTGATCGGCAGCGTCCCCATGACCAAGCTCTAGCCAGCCAGCCTCCCCGCCACGACCCCGACGGTGCCGCCGCCGGGGTCGTCGCATGTCGGCGGTGAGCCTTTTCATCCTGTCCGTGCCGGCAGCGGCATTCAGTTGGGTATGCACGGACTGGCTTGTCCATGAAGGGAACCTTCATGGACCTCAGGTGGATGAAAGCGCCGTTCATGGACGTGGGCCCGCCCGCAAGGCGACTACGGACCCGGCGTGATCATGGGCATGACCTACGAAACCGGCGCGTGCCGCCAACGGCCGCCCCGCACCCTCTCAACCCACCACAAACCGGACAGGTCAACTGGCCCTGACCAGCAACTTCACCCCGACCAGATAAATCTCAAGAAAATCCCAAGAACCAGCGCAACGAACCCGACCTTCGTACGTCTATGTGGGTGTCGCAAGCAGCACAGCCGCGGGCCGTTCGGGGCGATCCGCAGCAAGAACCGCAGCCTGCAGACGAAGGGAGCGAAGTGAAGGCGGGGGCCAGAACTTCGCGGCGAGTGCGGCCGGACCGAACGGGAGAGCGGTCCGGCCGCACGACTCAGCGCCACGGTTCAGTCACGGGCAAGCCCAGGTCAGCTCAGCTCAAGCCGTCCGCGAGCTTCGAGCGACCGCCGGCGCCGAAAATTGTCAGACCCACCGAGCATCATCAACCGCGTGTGGACGAACCTCGACGCGGGAGCTCTCTCAAATGGATCACGTACTGGCCAACGTGCTGCACGAACGAGTGTTCGCAATCCTCAGCCAGCTGGAATCCGCGAGCACACCCCAGGCGACGATCAGCCTGACCTCAGCCTGGCGCACCCTGCTCACCCTCCACGAGCAAACAGACACCGGCGCCTGCAAGGCCTGCGGCCCACGATGGCGAAAACACATGTGCTCGGTCTGGCGAGTCGCCACGGCCTACTTCATCCGCCATGACCGCGACTCAAGTCCGCCCTGAGCAAGCCCTCGTGCTCGGCCGGAGTCCGGCTCGAATCCAGCTCAACTCCGGCCTGACCCTGTAACGAGTCGCGGAATACGAGCGACAGGAGCGCTGTTGGAGGCTCATGAGGCCCGTGAGACGCCTGAGCCACCCAGTCCCGCACCAGGAGGTGGGTCACCGCCGAAACCGGCGTCAGAAAGCTGTTGAGCCGTAGTTCAGCGGATCGCGAATCAGACGGTCACACCGCGAGCGTTCAGCCACGTGAGCGGGTTGATCTTCTGGCCGCCGGGGTTCCAGACCTCGAAGTGCAGGTGCGGGCCGGTGGAGAAGCCGCGGTTGCCCATGTGGGCGATCATCTGCCCGGCCTTGACCGGCTGACCCTCGCGGACGATGAAGTCGTTGACGTGGCCGTAGACCGTGATGGTCCCGTCCTCGTGCTGGACCCGGACCCACAGGCCGAACCCGGAAGCCGGACCGGCCTCGAGGATCACGCCGTCGGCGGCGGCCAGGATCGGGGTGCCGATCGGACCGGCGATGTCGATGCCGAGGTGCATGGTGCCCCAGCGGCCGCCGTAGCCGGAGGTGAAGTCACCGGCGGCGGGGCGGACGAACTTCGGGCGCTTCTTCTCGGCCTCGACGGCCTCGCGCTCGGTGGTGAGCTGCTGGCTGCGCAGGAGCTTGGCGGCCTCGGCGGAACCCTCGGACGTGGTCTTGGAGACCGCGAGGATCTGCGGGGCGGAGGAGTTGTCGCCACCCTGGCCGGTGAACGCGGCGGAGCCGTTGGCCTGGTTCGCGAGCTGGACGTCCTTGCTGTCGTCCGCGGCGGCCTGCAGGGTTTGACCTGCGCCAGCCGCGGCGAACGCGCCTACTGCGACGGCGGCGACGACGATGCGTCCGCGAAGCGCCGACGGTGGCGGGGGGAGCCGGTGGGTGCTGACCGGGCGCGTGGAGGCACGGTCGACTGCCTCATCAAGCGCAGCACTGCGTTCATGGCCGCCGGGGGAGCGGTGGTGACTCAAAGCTTGCCCTTCCGCCTTCGGGGAGCCTGATCGGTGGACTGCCGGGCGGGGGATTCCCGGTGAGTCAGGATTCGGGGTTCTGACTCGGTGTCCTTCTGTGATCAGACCGTGACAACGGACCGGGGGACAGTAACGGCGCGGAGCCTCGGAGGGCAAACCCCAGTTCGTTATCTCGCCCGAACAGGCGGCAACCAGCGGGTTTCAACTGTCAACTGTGACCGTCGGTCACGCCGGGCGCGCGACACGCCTCACCGCCAGCGGCGATGGGGTGACTCAGAGAGTCATCCGATCGGGTGATGGCGGTCACAACTACGTGAAGAGTCCTCGTGTCAACCGGCAAAGAAAGGTGACCTGAATCACGTATCTGGTGCTCCTCGACGTGCAACGCGGAGTGCTCCAGTCGGGCGTTGCGCTGCGGCACGATGATCTGATCCATCTCCGACCAGACCACGACGAAGCGCGTGGCGCACGGACGGCAGGGTTCGGCCAGTTCGGACAACAGCTCCGAACCGGGCCGCAACTGCCGAGTCAGCGGAGTCGGCATCAAATAGGCGAGCAACGTGCCGTTGTGCGGCGTTCCGAGTGTTACGAGCGTGCGAACGCGTGAGTCGCCGTGTAGCCGTTGTACGTAATACCTGGCGATGAGACCGCCGAGCGAATGGCCGACCACATGCACCTGATCGGCACCGGTCTGCTCGCAGATCCGTTCGATGTGCGCGCCGAGCAACGCGGCCGAGCGGCGGACGTCCCCGGTCAACGCCGTCAGCACGCTGTAGTTGATCGCGTGCACCACCCCGAAGCCCCGCCGTCGCAGCGCCCCCGACAGCACCGCGAAGGCGGAGCGGTTGTCCCCGATGCCGTGCACCAGCACGATCGGGGTGCCCGCCGCGTCCATCGCCGAAACCATCAACCCGCGCTGGCGGGGTGGCAGGCCGTCGGTGCGGTAGTGCCGGAACTGGCCGTCCGGGCGCAGCTGCTCGGTGATCGCACCCCACGGGTAGAGCACCGCGTGGGCCGTCAACCAGGCCGCTTCCATCGCGACCCCGCGCATGCCGCCGGGCGTGGCCATCGCGCGCAACGCGACCTTCACCTCTTCCGCGACATCTCGTGCGGTGTGCACACCCCACCCGGCACGATCGAGAACCGCGTCAGTCAGACGCGTCATCCACGACCGGCCGTCGTCGCTCATATGAGCGACGGTAAGTGATGAAGTCACCGGTTAGCAGTACCCCGCGGACGTTTTCCACATGCGAACGAATTTCGTCTCACTTGGCATGAGCACGCTGACACGGAAACCAACACGGGTGTTGCTAGGTTCGCCCGCGATGACTCGAACCGAGCTCGAGAACCAGACCCCGGCCGCTGCCCGCCTGCGCACCTCGTGGGCCCTCGCCGCGGCGGGCGGTGTGCTCGCCGCCGCAGGCCCGCTGATCGGCGTGGTCGACGGCGCGGAACCCGCGTACACGTCGTGGCCGCTGCTCGCCGCCCTCGCGCTGCTGCCGCCCGCCGTCGCGGGTGTGCTGCTGTTCCGCGGCAGGCCGTTCGTGGCGGCGGGACTGATCGCCGCAGTCGGCGTGTTCGCGGTCGGACGCCTGTTGAGCGACTTGCAGATCGCGTTCGCCCCGATGTCCGTGGCGCGGCCTGAGCTGTTCCGGCCCACCACCCTCATCGCGGTCACCCCGTCGGCGGGGTTGTGGCTGCTCATCGCCGGGCACGTGCTGGTCATCTCGGCCGGCGTGCTCTCGTCCGGCCGGGCCGGGATGCCCGCGGACGAGTCCGAGTCCGCGAGGTTCATGGGTTTCCCCTTGCTGGTCGCCGTCGTGGCCGCGGTCGGGTTGCTGGGCAAGCCGTTCCTCTCGTCGGATGCCTTCCAGCTCGACCGCTCGCCGTGGGACCTGCCCGCGCTCGGACTTACCGGCGGACTGGTCCTGGCCCTGGCCGCGCCGCTCGCCACCGCGCTTGCCACGAGCTCGCCCGACCCGGACACCCGCGACGGTGGGACGTACGGCGTCACGCTCGCCCTGCTCGCCGTGGTGGTGCCCTGGCTGGCAGCGGGAACCGTCGCGCCCGGCCTGAGCATCACCAGCGGTTCGGTGCTCGTGCTGATCGCGGCGCTCGTGCTGCCCGCGGTGCCGCTGCTCGCCTGGCTGGTGCGGCTGGTGCTCCGCAGGCGCGACGGGGCGATCGACCACGCGTTGCCGTCGGTCCGGCGCCTCCACGTGGGCGCGGGCGTGCTCGCTCTGCTCTCCGCCGTCACGGTGATCATCGGCGCTCTCCTGCCACAGCTGGTCCTCGCCACTGGAGACGCGGCTCCCGGGCTGTCCTCGATGAACATCCTCTGGCCCGCTGCCGTCGCGGTCGCCGTGCTGGGACTTCTGCTGCTGGTGCCGTCCACCGCCGCGACCGTCCGGCCCGCCGTGGTCGGTGCCTACTTCGCGATGCAGCTCGCGGCGGCCAGTGCGACAGAACCGGTGGTGGCCGCCAACCAGGCGGGCCTCGCCCAGCCCGGCGCCGGCTTCTGGGTGCTGATCGCAGAGCTCCCGATCGGCCTGCTGGCGCTGGTCTTCGTCGGGCTCGCCGGTGCCGTCGACCGGGAGAACACCGACAGGAGGGAGTCCACGGACAGGAAGAAGGAACAGCTGCCGTTGGCCGAGCTGGGCGCATTGTTGCTGGCCGGGCTCTTCGGCCTGGGGGCCTTCGCGTTGCCGACCATGCGCGGTGCCGACTACACGGCTCCGACACTGGTGCCGGACGGCCACCCCGCAGTCTCCTGGGCGCTGCTCACCTCGTCCTTCCTGCTGATCATGGGTCTTCTCGTGGCGGTCCGGTCGAGGCCCGCTCGCGGTGCCGCCGAACTCGTGGGTCTCGCACTGCTGCTCGGCGTGCGGGCGCTCGAACTGCCGCTGACGGGCGGCCGCGTCGAAGGTGCCGTGGCGGCTCCTGGCACCTGGCTCGCGCTGGCGTCGGTGGCAGCGCTGCTGGTCGCGGCCGGATTGATGGCAACTCGCGCGACCCGCTGAAACGTGGTGAACACTCGCGTTGGCGCACCCGCGTGATCGACCTCACCGCAGTTGAGACCGACCTCACCAGGTGTGGCGTGCGAGCAGTACCTGCAGCTCGATAGTGTCTGGGCCCAGCCGCGTCAAGTGGGTTCGCTTGGCCCCTTGAGGACCACCCAGGCGCGGTGTTCCGACACCGACGTCGCAGGAGACCCGAGTGGACCTGTACGAGTACCAGGCGAAGGACCTCTTCGCCGCCCACGGCGTCCCGGTACTGCCGGGCGATGTGGCCACCAACCCCGCCGACGCCAAGGCCATCGCCGCGAAGTTCGGCCAGCCGGTCGTCGTCAAGGCCCAGGTCAAGACCGGCGGCCGCGGCAAGGCCGGTGGTGTGAAGCTCGCTTCCACCGCCGAGGAGACCGAGGAGAAGGCAACCGCCATCCTCGGCCTGGACATCAAGGGGCACATCGTTCACCGCGTGCTGGTGACGCCTGCCTCGGACATCGCGGAGGAGTACTACTTCTCCTTCCTCCTCGACCGCGCCAACCGCACCTTCCTCGCCATGGCGAGTGTCGAGGGCGGTATGGACATCGAGGAGGTCGCGGCCACCAAGCCCGAGGCCCTCGCGAAGATCCACATCGACGCCATCAAGGGTGTCGACGCGGCCAAGGCCACGGAGATCGCCGACGCGGCGAACTTCCCGGCCGAGGTGAAGGACCAGGTCGTCGACACCATCGTGAAGCTCTGGGAGACCTTCGTCTCCGAGGACGCCACGCTGGTCGAGGTCAACCCGCTGGTCCGCGACCCGCAGGACAAGATCGTCGCGCTCGACGGCAAGGTCACGCTGGACGAGAACGCCGGCTTCCGCCACCCCGCTCACGCGGAGCTGGTCGACAAGCAGGCGGAGAACCCCCTCGAGGCCAAGGCCAAGGAGAAGGGCCTCAACTACGTCAAGCTCGACGGCGAGGTCGGCATCATCGGCAACGGCGCCGGTCTCGTGATGTCCACGCTGGACGTCGTGGCGTACGCCGGTGAGCAGTACGGCGTGAAGCCCGCGAACTTCCTCGACATCGGCGGCGGCGCGTCCGCCGAGGTCATGGCGAACGGCCTGGACGTCATCCTCGGCGACGAGGCCGTGCGTTCGGTGTTCGTCAACGTCTTCGGTGGCATCACCGCGTGCGACGCCGTCGCCAACGGCATCGTGAAGGCGCTGGAGATCCTCGGCGACTCGGCCACCAAGCCGCTCGTCGTCCGCCTCGACGGCAACAACGTGGAGGAGGGCCGCGCGATTCTCGCCGAGGCCAACCACCCGCTGGTGACCGTTGTCGACACGATGGACAACGCGGCCGCCAAGGCCGCCGAGCTCGCGGCTGCGGGGGTCTGAGTCAGATGGCTATCTTCCTCAACGAGAACAGCAAGGTCATCGTCCAGGGCATGACCGGTGCCGAGGGCACCAAGCACACCAAGCGCATGCTCGCGTCCGGCACGAACATCGTCGGTGGCGTGAACCCGCGCAAGGCGGGCGAGAAGGTCGACTTCGACGGCACCGTCCTCCCGGTCTTCGGCACCGTCAAGGAGGCCATCGAGGCCACCGGCGCGAACGTGACCGTGATCTTCGTCCCGCCGGCCTTCTCGAAGGCCGCCGTGGTCGAGGCGATCGACGCCGAGATCGAGCTGGCCGTCGTCATCACCGAGGGCATCCCGGTGCACGACACCGCCTACTTCTGGGCGCACGCCGTCGCGACCGGCAACAAGACCCGCATCATCGGCCCGAACTGCCCCGGCATCATCAGCCCGGGCAAGTCGAACGCCGGCATCATCCCCGCGAACATCGCGGGCAGCGGCAAGATCGGTCTGGTGTCGAAGTCGGGCACGCTGACCTACCAGATGATGCACGAGCTGCGGGACTTCGGTTTCTCCACCGCGATCGGCATCGGTGGCGACCCGATCATCGGCACCACGCACATCGACGCCCTCGAGGCGTTCGAGGCGGACCCCGAGACCACCGCGATCGTGATGATCGGTGAGATCGGTGGCGACGCCGAGGAGCGCGCCGCGGCGTACATCAAGGAGAACGTGACCAAGCCGGTCGTCGGCTACGTCGCGGGCTTCACCGCTCCCGAGGGCAAGACCATGGGCCACGCCGGCGCCATCGTCTCGGGCTCGGCGGGCACCGCGCAGGCGAAGAAGGAGGCCCTCGAGGCCGCCGGCGTCAAGGTCGGCAAGACGCCGTCCGAGACGGCCGACCTGATGCGCGAGATCATGAACGCTCTCTGAGCCAGAGCTCTTGAACCGCACGCGGGGACCTTTCGTACCTTCCGAGAGTACGAAAGGTCCCCGCGTGCGTTCCGGCACCGGAGTAGTTTCTGGGTTCGGCCGCTCGCTCATGTGGCGGAACCGGCATGATCCGGTCATCGTCTGAGCATGTGCGTCAAGTAGCGTTTTGCAGCATCACTCGGTTGGAGGAGACCTGACATGTCCGTGCCTTACGGCGCACCCCAACAGCAGCGCGACGGCCAGCATCGTCACCGCGCCGCGCCGGAGGTTGTCGCGCACGTCGCCGTTGCGCGCCGCCCACCACTGCGTCCACGCGACCCAGATCAGCACGACCGCGCCGAGCGTCCGCGCGACGCCGACGAAGATGCCGCTCCTGACGCTGGCGCTGTCGTCGGCGAACCAGCTCGCGACCATGCCCACGAAGGCGCCGACCCCGCTCGGGACCGACAGCCAGTTGACGATCACCGACGAGTTGCTCAGCGCGGGGATCCAGCCGAGGCCCACCCCGGCGATCAGCGTGCAGGCCGCGAACACCCCGAGGAACGCCCCAAGAATCGTCACAGCGCCCGGTAGCAGCCCCCTGAGGACGCGAGCGCGCTCGTCGCCGTCCAGCCGTGCCGCCCAGATCCAGACGAGGAACGGCACGATCACGACCGCCGTCGCCTTCACCGCGAACGCGAGCCCGAGCAGTACGAAGCCGAGCACGTGCCTGCGGTCGAGCACCAGCAGCACGCCCGCGGCCATCAGCCCGATCATCATCAGGTCGTTGTGCGCGCCGCCGACCAGGTGGATCAGCAGCAACGGGTTCGCCGCCACGAGCCACAACGCGATCGCGGACTTCCCGCCCAGATGACGGCTCAGGCCCGGCAGCGCCCGGCACAGCAGCACGAGCCCGCCGACGAGCGAGAGGCGCATCGCGATGACACCGAGAACCACGCTGCCGCCGGTGAGCCACACGATCGCCTTGGCGAGAAGGATGAACAACGGCCCGTACGGCGCGGGCGTGTGCTGCCACACCCCGCTGACGTTCTCGCTGAGCGCGCTCTGCAGCACCGCGGGTCCGACCTGGTACGGGTCGTAGCCGCTCAGCGCGAGCTGGCCCTGCGCGAGGTAGCTGTAGACGTCCTTGCTGAACAGCGGCGGCGCGAACAGCAGCGGCACGGTCCACGCCGTCACCGCGCCGAGTACCGCGTGATCGCCGGCCTCACCCGACCGCACGAGCCTGCCGAGCTTGATCCACGCCCAGACGACCAGGCCGAGACCCAGGTACAGCACCATGATCGCGAGGTCGTGACCGTGGCCGTAGCGCAGCCAGCTCAGCCCGGCCCGGGCGAACAGCGGGTCGTGCTGGGGAACCGCGCCCGCGCCCATGCCTCCGAGCGCGATCAGCGTCACGCCCAGCAGGCCGAGCGCGGTCGTGCGGACGGGGATGGCGCGGAGGTTCGCGCGTACGGCAGCTGAAGGCTCCGGTGGAAACACCTCGGAGCTCGGGCGCAGGAGTGACGGAGTTGCTGCCATCGCGCGAACATCGTTGCACAAGGCACGAATGCATCAGCACACAACAGCTCACGGTCGAGCGCTAGAACGTCCGCTTCGTGGAGCTGATCGCGAGGTCCGCGAGCTTGGTCGCGGCGGGCTCGGCGACGGGTGCCGCGTCGAGTGCGGCCAGCGCGCTCTTCGTCAGCTCCTCGATGCGCTCCTCGACGGCGTCGACGGCGCCGACCTTCACCAGCGCCCGGCGGACCTCTTCGACGGTGTCGAGGTCGAGGTCCTGCTTGCCCAAAGCGATATCCAATATATCAGCGCCGAACTGCATGCCGAGTGCCACGAGCAGCGTGCGCTTGCCTTCGGCGAGGTCGTCACCGGCGGGCTTGCCGGTCACCTCCGGGTCGCCGAACACGCCGAGCAGGTCGTCGCGCAGCTGGAACGCGACGCCGATGTCGGCACCGAACGCCCGCAGCCCGTCGATGAGCTCCGGCGAACCGCCCGCCATCGCCGCGCCCATGTGCAACGGCCGTTCGACGGTGTACGCGGCGGTCTTGAGCCGGTCGATCCGCAGTGCCGCGTCCGGGGAGGAGTCGCCCCGCGCCTGCGTCAGCACGTCGAGGTACTGGCCCGCGAGCATCTCGGTGCGCATGTCCCGCCACGGCTCGCTCATCCGTCGAAGCACCTCCGCGGGCAGCCCGGCCGCGAACAGCATGTCGTCCGCCCACGCCAGCGCGATGTCGCCGATCAGCACCGCGGCCGACATGCCGAACCGCTCCGACGACCCGAGCCAGCGCTGGTCGCGGTGCCGCGCGCCGAACGCGATGTGCACGGTCGGCTTGCCCCGGCGCACCGACGAGGCGTCCATCAGGTCGTCGTGGATCAGCGCGCACGCCTGGATCAGCTCCAGCGAGCTCACCGCCGTGAGCACCTCGTCCGCGAGTTCGCCGTCGGGGTCGCCACCGGCCGCGCGCCACCCCCACCACGCGTATGTCGGACGGATGCGCTTGCCACCGCCCAGCACGAAGTTCGAAAGCGCGTCCACCGCGCTCGCGAAGCTGGGGTCCATCGCCTCGCCGGACGCGCGCCGGGAGGCCAGGTAAGTGGTCAACGCTTCTTCGACGTGCAAGGGCAACGACACGTCGATGGGGTGGTGGGACACATGTCCATGGTCCGCTGTGTCCCGGACCACCCGCATGCCGGGGCAGGCGTACCACATGGTGAGCTGGAGTCTCACCTAGCGGAAGACGCACTAGGGTTGTGGCCATGACGTCGGTGGTGGAGAGGCTCCGAGGCGAGTCTCCCAAGTTCTCGGTGGAGTTCCTGCCGCCTCGGGACGCCGAGGACGAGAAGATCCTCTGGAAGGCCGTCCGCGAGCTGGAGGGCCTCGACCCGGCGTTCGTGTCGATCACCTACGGCGCCGGCGGTTCGCGGCGCGACCGCACGATCCGCGCCACCGGCCGCATCGCGCAGGAGACGACGCTGCTGCCGGTCGCGCACCTGACCGCCGTCGACCACTCGGTGGCCGAGCTGCGCAACGTGATCGGCTGGTACGCGGCGATCGGCGTGCGCAACGTCCTGGCGCTGCGCGGCGACCCTCCCGGCGACCCGATGGGCGAGTGGGTCGCGCACCCCGAGGGCCTCAACTACGCCGACGAGCTCGTGTCGCTCGTCCGCGAACTGGGCGACTTCTGCGTCGGCGTGGCGGCGTTCCCGTACGGCCACCCGCGCTCGAACGACCTCGACACGGACCTGAAGTTCCTGCTGCGCAAGCTCAACGCGGGTGCGGACTACGCGGTGGCGCAGCTGTTCCACGAGCCGGAGCCGTTCCTGCGGATGCGGGACAGGGTGGCGGCCGCCGGCTGCTCGGCGGCGATGCTGCCCGGCATCATGCCGATGCTGTCGGCGCGCGGCCTGTCCAAGATCGTGGAGCTGTCCGGCGCCGATCTGCCGGTCGAGATCTCGCGCCGGCTGGAGCCGTACGCGGACGACGCGGCCGGCTTCCGGGCGACGGGCATCGACATCGCGACCGAGATGTGCCAGAAGCTGCTCGACGAGGGCGTCCCGGCGCTGCACTTCTACACGATGAACCGGGCCAAGGCGACGCGTGAAGTGCTGGGGCGCTTGGGTTTGGTGGCTCGCGCCTAGACCATCACGTTGCGCTTGTGCGCGATGAGAGCGAGCACGACGACGATCAGCGCGGCACCACCGGTGAGTCCGGCGACGAGCAACGCCCAGCCGAGGAACGAGCCGGACTCCTCGCCCGCGTACTGCACGGTGGCCTGGAGCATCGACGCCTGGCCGGGCTTCGGAGACCACGCGATCGTGTTGTTCTCCTCCTCGCGGCCGTTGGTGTTCACGATCTTGCCGGGGAAGCTGACCTTGATCTGGATGTCCGCGCGTTCCACGGGCACCTGGGTGAGGTCGACGGAGCCCGACAACGTGACAAGATCACCCGACCGGCGGAAGTTCATGCTGTAGCGGCTGTTCGACGAGCTCGTCGCCATCGACAACGTGCGCATCTCGTCGAACGACAGCCCGTTGAAGAACAGCTGCGTGCCCGCGTACGACTCCACCCGGTACGGCTTGGTGGTGACGCGGCTCGCCAGCTCCGGCGGCACCTTGAGCTGGGGGCCGGGGTCGTTGTCCTGCGTGGGCGGCGTGGCCGCGACGATCTCACCCGAGATGCGGTCGTCGTCCGACACGGCCATGGCCGCGTAGACGCGAACACATCCGCTCAAGGAGAACAGGGTGAGCAGCAGGAAGACCGGCACCAGAAGTGCCCGGGATCGACGCACGGCGGACATCCTGCCAGTCCCCTCCAAACGACGCAGGCCCTCCTTTGGTCGTGAGCTTGACTAACTACCTTTTGGTGTCGAGGGCCGCGAGGTAGCGTCTCGCGCCATGGCATCGGTGCACGACATCAGCAACAAGTACGTCAGCGACTACGCGGCGCTCGACCCCATCACCGCCACCCACCTGGGCTTCGAGGGAGCCGAGGACCAGCTGACGGACTTCTCGCCGGAAGGGATCGCGGCACGCGACGAACTCGCTGTGCGCGCTCTCACCGACATCACGGCAGCGCAGCCCGCGGATGCCTCCGAGGACGCGGCGCGCGCCGTCTTCCTGGAGCGAGTGGGCCTTGAGCACGAGCTCTACGAGGCCGGTGAGAACGAGTCCTCGCTGAACGTGATCGCGAGCCCGATCCAGTCGGTGCGCGACATCTTCGACCAGATGCCGACCGACACGCCGGAGAACTGGGCCACGATCGGGCGGCGTCTTTCCGCCGTGCCCGCCGCACTGGACGGTCTGCGCGCCTCTCTCTCGCACGCCGCTTCCCGTGGAC
Source organism: Lentzea sp. NPDC006480 (assembly GCF_040611995.1). Taxonomy (NCBI): domain Bacteria; kingdom Bacillati; phylum Actinomycetota; class Actinomycetes; order Pseudonocardiales; family Pseudonocardiaceae; genus Lentzea; species Lentzea sp. NPDC006480. Next base: position 1,321 of record NZ_JBEXPJ010000097.1, on the reverse strand, counting down.
ACGTTTCCGCGCTGCGCCAGGTGACCAGGGTCGCCGAGCAGTGCGACGTCTGGGCTTCCACGTTCTTCACCTCCTTCGTGGCCACCTCGGACGCCTCGGGCGCGTTGCGTTCGTCGCTGGACGCCGGTGCCGCCGCTGCCTCCTCCGCCTACGCCGAGTTCGCCTCGTTCCTGCGCACGACGCTGGCTCCGGTCGCGCCCACCAAGGACGCCGTCGGCGAGGAGCGCTACCGCCTCGGCTCGCGCTACTTCACCGGTTCGCGGCTCGACCTGGCCGAGGCGTACGCGTGGGGCTGGGAGGAGTTCCTCGGCATCGAGGCCGAGATGAAGAAGGTCGCGGCCCGCCTGAAGCCGGGCGCCTCGCTGGCGGAGACCGCCGCCTACCTCGACGAGCACCCGCGCTACCAGGTCCGCGGCCAGGACGGCCTGCAGGCGTGGATGCAGGAGCTCTCCGACAAGGCCCTGCTCGACCTGCGCGACGTGCACTTCGACCTGCCGGACGCGCTGATGAACCTCGAGTGCAAGATCGCCCCGCCCGGCGGTGGCGTCGGTGCCTACTACACCCCGCCGACCGCGGACTTCTCCCGTCCCGGCCGCATGTGGTGGTCGATCGCCGAGGGCAAGTCCGTGTTCCCGACGTGGCGCGAGACGTCGACCGTCTACCACGAGGGCGTGCCGGGTCATCACCTCCAGTGCGCGACGGCGGTATATCAGTCGGCGACGCTCAACGACTTCCAGCGCCTCATGTGCTGGGTCTCGGGCCACGGCGAGGGCTGGGCGTTGTACGCGGAACGCCTCATGCGCGAGCTCGGCTACCTCGACGACGACGGCGACCTGCTCGGCATGCTCGACGCGCACCTCTTCCGCGCGGCTCGCGTGATCATCGACATCGGCATGCACCTGGAGCTCGAGATCCCGGCCGGCACCGGCTTCCACCCCGGCGAGCGCTGGACCCCGGAGCTCGGCCTGGAGTTCATGCTGACCCGCACGCTGCAGGAGCCCGCAGCCGCCCGCGACGAGCTCGACCGCTACCTCGGCTGGCCCGGCCAGGCCCCGGCCTACAAGCTCGGGGAACGTCTCTGGCTCGCCGCCCGCGAGGACGCCCGTGCCCGCAAGGGCGCCGACTTCGACCTCAAGCGCTTCCACAAAGAAGCCCTCGAGATGGGCTCGATGGGCCTCGACACCCTGCGCGAGCGGCTGGCCGCTCTCTAGTCCCACCTCTCTGACCAGCGCAAACCGGCGGCCATGACCTCACCCGAAACCTCCGCACCCCGTTGCGCGACCCGCCACGCTGCCTCGGCGGTCGGCGGCACCCCGTCCTC
>NZ_JBEXPJ010000096.1:0-32207 GCF_040611995.1 Lentzea sp. NPDC006480 | reverse complement strand
ACGGCGTTCGACGCGGTGGTCAGCGGCGACGAACTCCCCTACCGCAAACCCGCAGGTGGGGGCCGGTTTCCACGAAGAACTCAGGCGTTGGCCGCGGACAGCTCGCACACGAGGAGCTCGGGCAGTTCCGCCAGGGACGCGATGGACGACAACCCGGCGGGCAGGCTGCCGCCGGACGGCCCAGTGCGGTTGATCCACACGCCGTGCATGCCCGCGTCGCGCGCGCCGATGGCGTCGGCGTGCAGGCGGTCTCCCACGTGGACCGTGTCGCCGGGCGGCACGCCCAGCGCCAGGCTGGCCGTGTGGAAGATCACGCGGTCCGGCTTGGCACAGCCGACCTCGCCGGCGATCAGGACGGCGTCGAAGTACGACGAGAGGCCCAGCTGGGCGATCTTCACGCGCTGGTGGCGGCCCGAGGCGTTGCTGATCGCGGCGATCGGGAGGCCCGTGGCGCGCAGCCAGTCGAGCATCGGGATCACGTCCGGGAACAGGCACCAGCCGGCGGAGAGAACCTCCTGGCGGGCCAGCTCGCGACGGGTGGCTTCCTGCAGCGTGAGCTCCTCGCCGAGAGCGGCGAAGAAGGCTTGGGTGCGGATGTTGCGCATCGACTCGTACTGGAGCTCGCCGGCCAGCTGGCGGGTCACGTGGTCGTCGGTGATCCGCTGCCACAACGACCAGGCGTCGGCGTTACCGACCATCGAGGCCAACGCGGCGCGCGATGAAGTGCTGTAGTCGACAAGTGTGTCGTCGACGTCCAGGCACACAGCGCGGATCTCGCCGGTTCTCTTACGCGTGAAAGTCGGGGACGCAGTTGTCACCCCGGAAGGTTAGGTGTGAGGGGGCCTCGTCCGATTCGGCTAACGAGGTGATTCCTATAGGTCCTTGCACGATCAAGCGGACCTTGAGGCCCCGAACGACCTAGCGACACTCCTCCAAGCGCCGAATGCAATCACCCGGTCGAGTGGAATCTGCGAACTTGGCCGTCTCTGCCCGAACGGGCGGTTCCGCGAGCGCGACACCCTAGCTCGTACAACGACATTCTGCACATGATGCAACCCTTTCGGGGCCTGGTTTCCCAGACCGTCCACAGTGGACGAGTTGGCTGCGGCCCGCATCACTCGGAACCTCGCTTGACGCACGTGCCGATCAAGAGCATGCTGGGTTTATTCAACAGCGGTTGAAATGAGGGGATCGAGATGGAGAGGAACACCGAGCGGACCACCTGCCTGGTCGTGGGCGGCGGACCCGCGGGCATGGTGCTGGGGCTGCTGCTGGCGCGCGGAGGTGTCGAGGTCACGGTGCTGGAGAAGCACTCGGACTTCCTGCGAGACTTCCGCGGCGACACGGTGCACGCGTCGACGCTCACGCTCATGGACGAACTGGGGCTGGGGCCCGCGTTCGAGCAGGTGCCGCACCAGGACGTGGACAAGATCGAGGCGCTGCTGGACGGCGGCCGCAAGGCCACGATCGCCGACCTGAGCAGGCTTCCCGGCGCGAACAAGCGCATCGCGATGGTGCCGCAGTGGGACTTCCTGGACCTGCTGGCGGACGCGGGCAAGCTGGAGCCGACGTTCCACCTGCGGATGAACACCGAGGTCACCGGGATCACCAAGAGCGGCAACAGGGTCACGGGCGTGCAGTACCGCGACCGCGTCGACGGGCACGAGGGCGAGATCAGTGCCGACCTCGTCGTCGCGGCCGACGGGCGCAGCTCGATCCTGCGCGCTGCCGTCGATCTGCCGGTCTACCAGTTCGGCGCGCCGATGGACGTGTGGTGGTTCCGCTTGCCGCGCAAGGAGAGCGACTCGATCCGGGGTGGCGCCGGGCGGTTCAGCGCGGGCAGCGCGATGGTGCTCATCCCGCGCAACGAGTACTTCCAGTGCGCGTTCTTGATTCGCAAGGGCACGGACCAGAAGCTGCGCGCCGAGGGCGTGGAGAAGTTCCGCGAGCGCGTGGTCACGCTCATCCCGTGGCTCGCCGACCGGGTGGACCACATCAAGAGCATCGACGACGCGAAGCTGCTCGACGTGAAGCTGGACCGGTTGCGGCGGTGGCACGTTGACGGACTGCTGTGCATCGGTGACGCGGCGCACGCGATGTCACCGGTCGGCGGCGTGGGCATCAACCTCGCCGTGCAGGACGCGGTCGCCGCGGCCAGGCTGCTCGCGAAGCCGTTGCGGCAGGGCGCGGTCACCGGCCGTGCGCTCGCGAAGGTGCGCAGGCGCAGGCTGTTCCCGACGGTCGTGATCCAGACCGTGCAGCGGATCATCCACCGGCTGTTCCTGGGCCGGAAGCTGAACAGCACCGAGACGGTCTCGTCGAGCGGCACGCCGTTCATGCTGAAGGTGGCGCAGCGGTTCCCGTTCCTGCAGGCGGTCCCGGCCTACGTGATCGCGATCGGGCCTCGCCCAGAGCACGCGCCGGAGTTCGCGCGCCGCAAGCCGCAGACGATCGTCAGGTCGTGACGAAGGCCTCGGATGACTCACCGAGCACCATCGCCACGGCATGGGCGCGGTCCCGCGCGCCCAGCTTGCGCAGGATCGCCTTCACGTGGGTCTTCACGGTGTCGTTGCTGATGAAGAGCCGCTGGGCGATGCGCGCGTTGTCCATGCCCTTCGCCATCTCGGCCAGCACGTCGAACTCACGGGCCGAGAGCCGGCCTAGCGAGGCGGGCGGGGGCATCCGCGCAGGCAGGCGCGCGAGTGAGCCCACCCGTGCGTCGATCGTGGCGGGAGCACCCCGCACCGCGGCCGCGATCAGCGGTAACAGCTCGGCCACGGGCGAGGTTTTCAGCAGGTAGGCCACCGCGCCGGCGTCCAGCGCCGCGCGGGCCCAGCTCGGACTGTCCGCATTGGACAGCACGACGACGCGGGCGCTCGGCCGCAGCTGCGCCGTGTCCCGCACGGTGCGCAACGGTCCGGCGCCCGGCACGTCGAAGTCCGCGACGACCAGGTCCACCGGGGTGCCGCGCAGACAGCGCGCAGCATCGGCCACGGTGTGGGCGATGCCCACAACGCGGAAGCAGTGCGTGCGGTGCAGTGAGAGTCGCAGCCCCTCGGTGATGAGCTGTGATCCGTCGACGAGCAGCACACGGGTGGACGCCAGGTCCGTCATGACACCGGGAAGTTACTAGCGGGTACCCGGGTGCGTAACCTGCCGGACGCCGGATTGCTCCGTACGGCTACCTATTTGCGACCGGATTGGTGAGCGTGCCGAGGCCGTCCACAGTCACGGAGACCGTCTGTCCGGCCGCCATGGGCCCGACACCGGCCGGCGTCCCGGTCAGGATCACGTCGCCGGGAAGCAGCGTCATGATGCCGGAGACGTACTCGATGAGCGCCGGAATGTCGTGCACCATCAACGAAGTACGCCCGTCCTGCTTGACCTCCCCGTCGAGCTCCGTGACGACGCGGACATCGGAGGGGTCGAACTCCGTCTCGATGAAGGGACCCATCGGGCAGAACGTGTCAAAACCCTTGGCACGCGTGAACTGCACGTCCTTGCGCTGCAGGTCGCGGGCCGTGACATCGTTGGCGATGGTGTAACCCATCACGACGCTCATCGCCTTGGCCTTCGGAACTTCCCGGCACGGCTGGCCGATGATGACGGCCAGCTCGCCCTCGAAGTCGACGCGCTGCGACGCCGCGGGGATCTTGATCTCGACGTTCGGGCCGATCACCGAGGTGTTGGGCTTCAAGAAGACCAACGGCTCGGCCGGCACCTCGTTGCCCAGCTCAGCGGCGTGGTCGGCGTAGTTGCGGCCAATACCGATGATCTTGGTCGGCAGGATCGGCGCCAGCAGCCTGACGTCGGCCAACGGCCACTTCCGGCCGGTGAACGTGGGCGTGCCGAAGGGGTGTTCGGCGATCTCCGCAGCCTCTTCGCCGTGAACAGCGACGAAAGCTACGCCTTGCGGGTGAGCTATCCGAGCGATTCGCACGTACTACAGCTTAGACGGGCTTGCTTCGCATGGATTTGTGGACGAGCGCGTCACAGAGCGCCAGCCAGGAGGCTTCGACGATGTTGCCGTGCACACCCACCGTGGTCCACTCGCGTTCGCCGTCCGTGGACTCCACCAGCACGCGGGTGACCGCGTCCGTACCGGGGTGCTCGGTGAGGATGCGCACCTTGTAGTCGGCCAGCTCCACAGTGTCCAACCAGGACAGATGCGGCAGCAACGCCTTGCGCAGTGCCGCGTCCAGCGCGTGCACCGGCCCGTTGCCCTCTGCGGTCGCGATGACCCGCTCCCCCGCCACGTGCACCTTGACCGTGGCCTCGGACACGATCTCGCCGTCCGAGCGGTGATCGAGCACCACCCGGTACGACTCCAGCGTGAAGGGAGGAGTGTCCAGTTCGGACAGCTCGCCGCGCAGCAGGAGTTCCATCGAGGCGTCGGCGGCCTCGAAAGACCAGCCCTTCGCCTCCAGCTCCTTCACGCGCTTCAGAGCGCTGCCCACTTCGGTTGACCGGCCGGTCAGGTCGAGTCCGAACTCACGTCCCTTGAGCTCGATACTCGCCCGACCGGCCATCTCGGTGACCAGCACCCGCATGTCGTTGCCGACGATGTCCGGATCGATGTGGTTGTACAGCTCCGGATCCACCTTGATCGCGCTCGCGTGCAGACCCGCCTTGTGAGCGAATGCTGACGACCCGACATAAGCCTGGTGGGTGTCGGGTGCGATGTTCGCGATCTCGGCCAACGCATGGGAGACACGGGTGAGCTCGGCCAGTGCCCCGGTCGGGAGCACCTCCATGCCGAACTTGGTCACGAGGTTTCCCACGACGGCGAACAGGTCCGCGTTGCCTGCTCGCTCGCCATAACCATTGGCGGTGCACTGAACGTGCGTCGCGCCCGCCTGAACGGCCGCGAGGGTGTTCGCCACCGCACAGGACGTGTCGTCCTGGCAGTGGATTCCGACGCGGAAGCCGGTCTTCTCGACCACTTCCGCGACCGTCTCGGCGAGACCGAGCGGCAGCTGGCCGCCGTTCGTGTCGCACAGGACAACGACGTCCGCGCCACCCTCCACAGCGGACTCCAGCACCTTGAGGCCGGTGTCCGGGGAGAACGCGTACCCGTCGAAGAAGTGTTCGGCGTCGAGGAAGACGCGCCTGCCGTGGTCCTTGAGGAACTTGACGGTGTCGCGCACCATCCGGAGGTTCTCGTCGGCGTCCGTCCTCAGTGCACGCTCGATGTGCCGCAGGTCCGACTTGGCCACCAGCGTCACAACGGGCGCTTGGCTGTCGAGAAGTGCCTTGACCTGCAGGTCTTCCTCGACCTTGACCCCTGCCTTGCGGGTCGCGCCGAACGCGACCAGCTTGGCGTGCTTGAGCTCCAGATCCCCCGCCGCGGCCCGCGCGAAGAACTCCGTGTCCTTGGGCAGAGCGCCGGGCCAGCCGCCCTCGATGAACCCGACGCCGAGCCCGTCCAGCAGCCGCGCGACCGCGAGCTTGTCCGTGACGGAGTACGAAATGCCCTCACGTTGAGCGCCATCGCGCAACGTCGTGTCGTAGACGTGGAACTCGTCGCTGGGGCCGGCCATCGGGGTCATCTCCTCATCCGGGCAAACAAAAAGACCCCCCGCGGGATGCGAGAGGTCTGCGCGTCGGGTGCCAGGGGCGGCAACTACCCGACGCGCTCGTCAATAATGATGGCGACGTGCTGAACCATGGAGCGGATGCTGCCACAGCTCAGCACGTCGTACCAAGCGACGGGAGGAAATCTCCCACTATCTGGTCACGGTGAGTACTGGCGCGCGCCTGGCAGTACTGGATTCACGCCTGTGAAAGGTACTTCGCGAACGCCTCGACCGACGCCGGGTTGCGCGGCGACTCGACCAGCGCCGCGTACGGGAGGGCGAAGAAGCGCTTGTTCCTGACGGCCGGGGAGTTCGCGAGTGGCGCGAAGCCCTCCAGGAACGCCTGCTTCTGCGCAGGTGTGTTCGCCTCGCCGTCCGCGTAGTCCACGATCAGCACGACGTCCGGGTCGCGCTGCACGACGGTCTCCCAGTTGACCGTGGTCCAGCTGTCGTCGAGGTCGCCGAAGATGTTGTCGCCACCGGCTTTGGAGATCACGTCCTGGGGCGCGGCGTTCTTGCCGGACGTGAAGGGCTGGTCCTGGCCGCTGTCGTAGAGGAACACCTTCGGGCGCGGCCGGCCGGCCATCAGCTTGCCGGCGTCGGCGATCTGCTGCTGGTAGTCCTTGATGAGCTCCTCGGCCTTGGCCTCGACCCGGAAGATCTGCCCCAGGTTGCGGAGGTCCGTGTAGAGGGCGTCCAGGGCGGGCATGATGCCGCGCTGCTTGCCGACGCCGTTCCGGCACGCCTCGGTGAGCTGGTAGGTGCCGATTCCGAGCTGTTTCAAGGCGTCCGGGGTGAAGCCGCTGCTCTCGCTGAAGCCGTAGTTCCAGCCGGCGAGGACGAGGTCGGCGTTGGCGCCCTGCACGACCTCCTTGGAGATCTTGTCGGCGAGCTTCTTCGTGCTGTCGAAGTCGGACTTCCACGGCGAGGTCTGGAGGTCGGCGGTGTTGTCGCCGTCCACGACGTAACCCGCCATGTGGCTGGAGAGCCCCAGGGCGAACATCAGCTCGGTGATGCCGGTGTCGTTGGTGACCACTTTGGACGGCACCTTGTCGAACGTCACCTGCTGACCGCAGTTGGTGATGGTCACCGGGTCCGATGCCGAGGTGTTCTGCGCGACCGTGGCGCCGCAGCCGGAGACCAGCAACAGCAGGGCGCAGAGCGCGGTTCTCAAGGGGTGACCTCCTGGTCGAACAGGAGCTGGGGAACTCCCGTGGTGGGGTGACGCACGACGTGTGCCGTGACGTGGAAGACCTTGGCGATCAGCTCGGGCACCAGAACGTCCGCGGGCGTGCCCGACGCGACCAGGCGGCCTTCGTCGAGCACGCACAACCTGTCGCAGTAGGACGCGGCCAGGTTCAGGTCGTGCAGGACGGTCAGCACCGTGACGCCGAGGCCGCGGGCCAGCGCCAGCACGTCGAGCTGGTGGCGGATGTCGAGGTGGTTGGTCGGCTCGTCCAGCACGAGGACGCGGGGTTCCTGGGCGATGGCGCGGGCGATCAGGACGCGCTGGCGTTCGCCGCCGGACAGGCTGAGGAAACTGCGTGAGGCCAGGTGCGTGATGTCCACTGTGGCCAGTGCGTCGCGAACAACGCGAGCATCACGCGCGGAGTCGCGTTCGTGCGGCAGGCGGCCCATCTCCACGACCTCGGCGACCGTGAAGTCGAACTCGACCTGCGACTCCTGGGTCAGGGCAGCCAGCGAACGGGCGAGGTCGTGTCGCTTGTGGACGTTCGTGCCGTCGATCAGCACTGCGCCGGAGCTGGGCTTCAGAGCGCGGTAGACGCAACGCAACGTCGTCGACTTGCCGCTGCCGTTCGGGCCGACGATGCCGACCACCTCGTTCTCGGCCTCCAGCGAGATGTCCGAGATGATGCCCTGGACGGTGACGTCGAGAACCTCGATGCGCATCAACGTCCTCCGAACACGTAGGACTTGCGGCGCATGAGGAAGATGAAGCACGGCACCCCGATCGCGGCCGTGATGACGCCGAGCGGGAGCTCTTCCGGCGCGGCGAGCATGCGGGCGGCGACGTCGACCCACACGAGGAACGACGCTCCGGCAAGGGGTGCGAGCGGCAGCACTCGGCGGTGGTCCGCGTCGACGACCATGCGCGTGAGGTGCGGCAGCATCAGGCCGACGAACCCCACGGCGCCGCTGACCGCCACCAGCACACCGGTGATGCCCGCGGTGACGATGAACAGCTGCGTGCGGAACCGGTTGACCGGGACGCCGAGCGTGGTCGCGGTCTCGTCCCCCATCGCCAGCGCGTTGAGCTGCCGTGCCCTGGTCATCAGGTAGACGATTCCGGCAAGAGTCACCGCCGCGGCGACCGGCAGCGACTGCCAGTTCGCGCCGCCGAGGCTGCCCAGCAACCAGAACATCGCGCTGCGGGCGGCCTCACCGTGCGGAGCTTGGAACACCAGCAGCATCGCCACCGCCGAGAACCCGTACGCCAGCGCGGTTCCGGTCAGCACCAGCCGCAACGGGGTGAGCCCGCCACTCGTGCGCGCGGTGAGGTAGACCAGCGCGGTGGCGCCGAGCCCGGTCAGGAAAGCGCCCGCCGACAGCGCGTAGACGCCCAGGCCGGACAGCACGCCGAGCGTCGCCACGGCCGTCGCGCCGACGCTGGCCCCGGACGAGATGCCGAGCACGTAGGGATCGGCGAGGGCGTTGCGGACCATCGCCTGGATCGCCACGCCGACCGTGCTGAGGCCCGCGCCCACGACCGCGGCCAGCAGCACGCGAGGAAGCCGGATGTCCCAGACGATGTGGTACTGCCCGGCGAGGTCCGCGGGGACTGTGCCATCGGTGATGGCCGCCCGCAACAGCTCGACCGTGACGCCGAACGGGACGGAGACGGGGCCGAGCGCCACTCCCGCCACGATGCTGACGGCGAGCACGCCGACGAGCGCGCTGATCTTCGCGACCACAAATGCCCTTCCCGCAGTCCACGGCAGGAGTTCCGGTTTCACGCCGTGTGCGGGTATTCGGGCTCGTCCCCCCGGTGAGGGGACCTACCGTTGCGGGTCAGCGCCGGACTTCGACCGGACTTCCCCCGTGCACGACCTCCGCACCCTAACCCAAAGGCCATTGCACAGATCGCCGCGGAGACGCGTCTAACAGACATGGGGACACAGGAACGAAGACACGGCCGCCAGGGCGAGAGCCCTGTCTTGATCGGGTTCGCCATGCTCTGCTTCGGCGTGCAGACCACCAACCTCTGGTTGGAGCAGCTCGCCACCTGGCTGGACACGCTCTACTGCACGCCCGAGTACTGCCTGAACGTTCCGCAGGCGCTGACCGGTTGCGTGCTCGCGGCGGCACCGGTGGCAGCGTACTTCTGGCGCAAGGACGTGGCGGCCTATCTGGGCCTGTTCCTGGTCGGCCTGATGGGCATGTTGCTCATCGCGACCGACCAGGACAGCCCGCTCGCCTACTTCTGGGTGCTGCCGGCCGCGTTCTTCGTGGCAGCGCTGGTGTTCGTGCCGGTCACAGCGCTCCTCCTGCGCCGAAGCCGGGCTCGAAGCGCCTGAAGTACTCCAGGCAGTTCGCCATCTGGTGCTCGACGAGACCGAACTTCGGGGTGTCGTCCGGCTCCAGCATCGCGAGCACGTCGACGGAGTCGGTCGTCTTCTCGCCGGGCACGAGGATCTCGGCCCGGTCGCCCGGGAAAATCGACACCTTGTGCCCGACGTGCCACACGTCGCGCCTGGCTCCCTTCACCAGCACCTTCCACGGCGGGGTGAACTCCTCGGTGTTCTCGAGCTCGCCGCGAATCTTGAGCAGCGCGTCGAACACGGACTCGCCGGTCGTCATCCGGCGGCCGAACGGACCGTAGACCGCCATCGTGATCTCCTTCATGGTCCGCGCCTGCCACACGACGCGGCCCACCCAGAGCTGTTCCTTGCCGGATGCCGGATCCTTGCCGTAGAGCGGGATGTTCCGCGAGATCGCCGGGAACTCCCCGTCCTTCGTCCACTCGGGAAGCTCCTCCACGGGCTGGGGTGGCTGTGGCTGCGGCGGAGCGGGTGGCCTCATCGCACGTGGCGGTTGCGGCGGCGGTGGCCCCTGACGCTGCGGCGGACGCATCGGCTGCTGCGGACGCATCGGCGGTGGTTGGGGATGCATGGTGCAAAGCTCCTAGTAGGTCGCCGTGACGTCAGCCGTGCTTGGTCATGATGTCGCGCATCTGCTGCCGGTAGCTGTTCATCAGCTCTCGTTGTGCCTGCTGTTCCGCGAGCGGCAGGTCGTGCAGCCCGTAGTCGATCTGCCGGACCAGGTCCTGCAGATGGAAGAAGTGGCTCTTGTCGGGCTGCGGGAGTTGTTCCGGTTCGGTGATCCTCGGTGGCTCGTCCGGTTCGTGCTTCGGCTGTTCGGGCTCGTGGTGATCCGGTGTGTCGTGATCCCGGTCGTGCGACGGCAGGTCGTCCAGCTCTGTCTTCTGTGGACCGAACGGCTCGTCGGGAAAGGGGTTGTAGTCCGACGGCGGGTGTGACGCCGGCGGCTCGTAGTCGCCCTTGGTCCACGGCGGCATGCCGTCGTCGACGTGCTTGCCGATCTGGGTGGCAGCCGTCTCGGTCGCCTCGCGCGCGGCGGCTTCCGCGGCCTCGCGGGCGACCGCTTTCTCCGCCGTGCCCGCGAATCCGGCGCCGTCGGTCGCGATGCCGATCGCGATGTCGCCGACCAGCTGGCCCACCGCGGCGAACGGGTCCTTCTTCCACTCCTCGACGTTGAGGATTCCCTTGATGGCCTCCACCGGGTTCGTGACCATGTGAACCATCCCGGAGGCCTGCTTCATCATGTTCGCCGCGTACTCACCGGGATGCGCCATGTTGTAGGGGTCGAACGGGCTGGTCGCCCGCATCAACGTCACCAGGCCCGTCAGGGACCTGCCCAGGCCGTCGCCGAACTTCTCCATCTGCTCGGTGGTCTTGTCGAAGGTGTCTTCGAACGTGGCGGCGAACTTGGAGAGGAAACCCGGTTCCTCCGGCGCCTTGTCCTTCGACTTGGTGATCACGGCCGCGGTCTGCGCGGCCGCCTCCTTCAACGCCTTCCGCGCGTCGGCGAGCAGGCGTTCGGCCTGTTCCCGCTTGGCCTTGCCGGGATCGCTGAACGGCGCGAGCGGCGACGGTGCGGCGTCGCCGTTGAACACGGCGTCCAGCGCGGCCTTCTCGTGCTGCGACGACGCGGCGTCGTACTGCTTCTCGGCCGCCTCGGTCTCCGCCTTGGACTCGTTGTAGATGCGGATCGCCTCTGCCGCATCCCGTTGGGCGCGCTCGACCGCGCCCTTGTACGTCGTCAGCGCTTCCACGGCGGGCCCGAACGCCTCTGCGGCGTCGCGCCATTTCGGTGTCTCCGCGGAGAAGTAGCTGCCGAACTTGTCCGCGGCGGCTCCCGTCCAGTGCCCGACGTCCAGTTTGGACACTCCGGCGTACGCCTCCTGACAGGCGACCGAGAGCTTGCGCAGCCCGTTCGCCGTCTCGTCGAGGGTCGCCACGTCGCCGGGAACCAGCTCCTTGGGGTCGTCGGTGTCGCCGAGCTCGCTGCGGCCGAAGAGACTCACGAACGATCACCGGCCTTCTTGAACGAGGTCTCCGTGCCGCTGAGGTCCTTGATCGACGAGTCCCACGCGTCCTCCGCGCCCTTGGTGACGTGGTCCCACTGCGCGCCGACGGACATCTCCTTCTTGTTCATGCCCGATTCGGCCAGCTCCAGCCACCCCTGCTTGGTCGGGTCGGCGTGGGAGTGCGGGTTGCCCAGGAGGAGCTGGAAGGTCTGCTTCGCCTTGTCCTCCGCCTTCTCGTACACGCTCTTGGTGTCGGTGAGCGCGGAGACCATCTCCGTGCCTTCCTTCACCAGGTGCCGAAGTCCCCACCTCCAGCGGTCGAAGAACTCCTCCAACGCGTCGGCGAGGACCTCGTCACCGCACTCGTCCTCGCTGGGACAGAGGATCCCGAAGGTGGCCGTGGTGGACGCGAGGTGGCCGCCGTCCGGCGCGATCTCCTTCAGCGCGGCGACGGTGTCGTTGATGCCCTTGATCGCCTGACCCATCGCGCCGAGGTCGACGCCGTACCCGGTCACGCGTCCACCGCCACGTCGTCCGGGACGATGCCGCGCGCCGGCGGCAGGGCCATCATGTGCTCGGAGCCGTTGTCGAACACCACACCCGTCGGCCTCGGCAGCGCGCGCAGGTAGTGGTCCAGCAGCCGTTCGCCGCTGACCGCCAGGTAGGTGGCCTCGGTGCTCTCGCCCCGCGCCGCCAGATGTCGTTGCAGCAGCTCGGGACTGGAGAACGCGGCGAGCCAGCCCAGTCCCTCGATGGTGACGACGGGCAACGACAGCGGGTCGATCCGCTGCAGGTACACGGTGCTCTCCCGGAACGCCTGCAAGAAGGCTTCCGGATTCCCCCCGCCGTCGCGATAGCGCCTTGCCGTCGCGACAGCCTCGTTTTCGGTTTTCATGCCTCTCCCGTTCCTACCAATCCCCCCAGATCGGCAGCGCCGTACGTTACCGGTGGCTCACGGTGAGTGGCGGAGAGGTTGTGCAACTGAGGTCCGCGTCACGAAGTCCGATAGCGCAGCAACGCCGCACTTCCCCTGCGCTCCAGGGAGATCAGGTGCAAATCGGACATGCGATCGGAGAAGAGTCGTTGCCCGGCGCCGATCACGGTCGGGAACACCATCAGGCGGTACTCGTCGACGAGCCCGGCCTCGGCCAGCTCCCGCACGACGCTGATGCTTCCGGTGACGACCACGTCCTGCCGCGCCTTCACCTCGCGCACCTGGCTGACCAGGTCGCCTTCGACCAGCGCGGAGTTCCGCCAACCGTCCACTTCGGTCAGTGAGCGGGAGGCGACGAGCTTGGGGAGGTCGTTCATCTTGGTGGAGAACCCGTCGGTGCGGCCGGGCCAGAGCTTCGCGAAGAGCTCCCACGTCGTGCGGCCGAGCAGCATCACGCCGGTGTCGAGCAACGGCCCCAGCCCGAACTTGTCGCCCGCCACGGCTTCCGGGCCGTGCCGGAACGCCCAGCCGCCGCCCGCCGTGCCGCCGGAACCGTCCGGGTCCTCGACCACGCCGTCCAAGGTCACGAACTCAATGACAATCAGATCGCTCATGCCACTACATACCTGCGCGGCCCGCGATACTCATCGCGATGGCCGACACGACTTTCGAGACGCGCGTCGAGCAGCACCGCGGCGAGCTGCTCGCCTACTGCTACCGCATGCTCGGGTCGGTCCACGAGGCCGAGGACCTGGTGCAGGACACCATGTTGCGGGCGTGGAAGGCCCGCGAGCGCTACGACGAGCGCAAGGCGTCGATCCGCACGTGGCTGTACCGCATCGCCACGAACGTGTGCCTGACCGCGTTGGAGGGCAAGCAACGCCGCCCGCTGCCGTCCGGTCTGGGCGCACCGAGCACCGACCCGGAGACGCCGCTGGTGCCCGCGTTCGAGGTGCCGTGGCTGGAGCCGTTCCCGGACGACCCGGCCGAACGCGCGGTGCGCCGCGACGGCCTGCGACTCGCTCTGGTCGCGGCCATGCAGTCGTTGCCCGCTCGTCAGCGCGCTGTGTGGGTGCTGCGCGAGGTGCTGGAGTTCAGCGCCGCCGAGGTGGCCGCGCAGCTCGACACGTCGGTCGCGTCGGTGAACAGCGCTCTGCAACGGGCCCGCGCGGGCCTCGCGGACGTGGCCGAGGTGGCCCCGCCTGACGATCCGGCCGTGCGACGCGCCGTCGAGGCTTACGTGCGCGCGTTCGAGGCGGCGGACGTGACCGCGCTGGTCGAGCTGCTCACCGAGGACGCGATCCTGGAGATGCCGCCGGTGCCGTTGTGGTTCGTCGGCCGGCACGACTACGGCGCCTTCATCCGCCGCGTGTTCGCGATGCGCGGGACGGGCTGGCGGATGGTCCCTGTGTCGGCCAACGGGCAACCCGCGGTGGCCGCCTACGCCCCTGACGCCGAGGGCGTGCTCCGGCTCCACACCCTGCAGGTGTTCTCGGTCGTCGACGGCCTGATCGCACACACCGTCGTGTTCCAGTCCCCTGCGGTGTTCGCGGCCTTCAAGCTCGCCGACACTCTCTGACCTGCGCCGAAAGAAACTTCGAAAAAGTTCTGGGCTCGTGTCGATCCGGCGCCGGCCCCGTTCGACCTGTGGATGCCAAGGCCCCGAGGGCCCACGAGAAACAGGGAGACACACCGTGAAGTTCATGCTGATCTGGCGCGCCACCGACGAGGCCTTCGCGAACCTGGGCGAGTTCGACTTCGACAAGATGCTGGAAGTCGTCGGCCGCTACAACGACGAGATGATCCGCGCCGGCATCCTGCTCTCCGCCGAGGGCCTGTCCGACCCGTCCGAGGGCGTCGTCGTCGACTTCTCCACCGAACCGCCGGTCGTCACGGACGGCCCGTACGGCGAGACGAAGGAGCTGTTCAACGGCTACTACATCATCAACGTCGCCTCCAAGGAGGAAGCGGTCGAGTGGGCCAAGCGCGCCCCGATGACCGGTCCCGGCTTCAAGACCGAGATCCGCCGGGTGCCGACGATCGACGAGTTCCCGCAGGACAACGAGTGGATCCAGAAGGAGCGGGCCTGGCGCGAGGCCAACGGCCAGCTCTGACCCCGCGTTGAGACGCCGAAGCCCCGGTGGACGACTCGTCCGCCGGGGCTTCAACGCGTCGCGGTGAGGTGCGATGTCGGGTCGCCATGCACGCCAACGGTGCCCGCATGGGTCGCGCCCGGCCCTTGGCGGTCCGCACCGCCATCTCTGACAACGGCTGAACCCTGGGGAAAACCCAGGGAACCGATCATGCTTTGGACCACGGACACCACCGCGAACTGCGGCAACGGCGCATCGACGGGCGGTTGAACCCCGAACCCGAAGTTCAGGAGTCAGGCGACGCAGCTGAAGGTCGCTCACTCAGCAGGCCCCCGCACGACTCGGCCCCGCCACCCACGCGGGTGCCGGGGCCGAAACAGCCGACAGAGATCAGCCGGTGCGCACGTTCGACGACACGAGCGCCGCGAGCCGGTCACCGATCGCGTAGGTCGCGCCCGGCGACTGGTGGTCGCGCGTCGCCAGGTCGAACGCCACGGAGGCCTCGATCCGGCGCGCTGCCTCGTGCTCGCCCAGGTGGTCGAGCAGCAGCGCCACCGACAGCACGGCGGCGGTCGGGTCCGCGATGCCCTGGCCCGCGATGTCCGGCGCCGAACCGTGCACCGGCTCGAACATCGACGGGTTGCGCCGCGTCACGTCCATGTTTCCCGACGCGGCCAGGCCGATGCCGCCCGTGACGGCGGCGGCGAGGTCGGTCAGGATGTCGCCGAACAGGTTGTCCGTCACGATCACGTCGTAACGGCCCGGGTCGGTGACCATGTGGATCGTGGCCGCGTCGACGTGCTGGTACGCCACGGTCACGTCCGGGTGCTGCAGCGAGACCTCCTCGACGACGCGCGACCACAACGAGCCGGCGTGCGTGAGGACGTTCGTCTTGTGCACCAGCGTCAGGTGGCGACGCTGACGGTTCGCCGCGCGGGCGAAGGCGTCGCGGACGACCCTCTCCACACCGAACGACGTGTTCAGCGAGACCTCGGTCGCGATCTCGTGCGGGGTGTCCTTGCGCAGCAGGCCGCCGTTGCCCGCGTACGGGCCCTCGGTGCCCTCGCGCACCACCACCATGTCGATCTCCGGCGGGTCCGCGAGCGGGCTGCGGACGCCGGGGTAGAGACGAGCCGGGCGGAGGTTCACGTGGTGGTCGAGCTCGAACCGGAGGCGCAGCAGCAGACCGCGCTCCAGGATTCCGCTCGGCACCGACGGGTCGCCCACCGCGCCGAGCAGGATCGCGTCGTGCTGGCGAAGCTCACCCAGCACCGACTCGGGCAACAACTCTCCCGTGGCGTGCCAGCGCGCCGCGCCGAGGTCGTAGCGAGTGATCTCGGCCGCCGGAACGACCTCGCCGAGGACCTTCAGGGCCTCAGCGATGACCTCGGGCCCGATCCCGTCTCCTGGGATCACTGCGAGCCGCATCCACACACCTCCCAGGTGTCCGTCCCCATTTAGTGGGACTACTTTCCTTCGCGAAAGGCTACCGGCATCGCGGCCACTCGCCGCATGCCGGACACCCCATCGGGGTGTTCTCTCCCGTACTGCGGGACACCCACACGGCCCATTGCCCACTTTCGAGTGTCACTCGACCGCAGTACAGCTGTCGCGTCAAGGGGTGACGCCCCCGATTCCAGAGCGCGCTCGCAAAGTAACGCGGGGGCCCCGCGTTACCTCTGGGGTAACGCGGGGCCCCCGCGTGCGGTCGGGAAACGTCGGGTTAGTAGGCGGCGGTTCGGCCGTTCGAGCGGACTGTGACGACGGAGGCGCGGTCACCGCTGGCGTTGTGGTGGTTGAGGACCAGCAGGCCCTCGGACTTGTCGGCCTTCAGGGCCGCGTCGTCCTTGTTCACCACGAGCGCCGTGCCCGGCTTGGCGAGGTACGAGAGCGCCGCGTCGCCGCCACCCTGCGTCCACAGACCCGGCTTGAGCGGGTCGAAGGACAGGTTGCGGTCGATCACGTCGATCAGGCCGTTCGCGTTGCCCGGCGCCACGTAGAAGCCGGTGGTGCCGGCCACGTACGAGATGCGCGAGGTGTCCTTCGACGGGTCGATGCCGAGCGCCGTGAGCAGCACCGGCAGGACCGCGACGTTGGTGTCGGCGGTGTTCGTGTCGACGTCACCGAACAGTCCGTTGACCGCCTGGATGTCGACCGTCGCACCCGTCTTGAGGTCCACGGTCGTGGCCACCAGCAGGTCGGTGTCCGTCAAACGGGCCGCGTGGGTCTCGAAGTCGGCCGTGCCGTCGCCGTTCGTGTCGATGTCGACGAACGGAACGGTGTTGGTGCCGAGGCTGTACCAGTTGCCCCACGTGGCGATGCCGAACGCGAGCAGCGCCTCCTCCGGCTTGCCCTGCGCCTTGGCGAGCGGGGCCGTGGAGGTCGCGCCGACGTAACGCAGGTCACCGCCCTTGGCGGTCTCGTTCAAAGCGCAGTTCTCGGTGACGTTGCGCTTGCAGTCGCGCAACCTCGGCGACTGCGCCTGCAGTTCGAGCACGCTGACGAGCGAGCGGTAGGCCTGCGAGCCCGTGCCCTGGTCGACGCCGCGGCCGGTCAGGTTGAGGATCGCCTGCTTGTCCTTGCCGCGGAACTTGATGCTGTCGGCCGTGTTGATGTCCGCGACCGGCTTCGGCGCCGAGTAGACGGACAGGCGCAGCGGCACCGTGGCACCGGCGGTCGGCGTGAGGGTCACGCGACCGGAGGCGTCCGCGAGGAACTGGCGCGGCGTGTCGAGCTGCGTCGGGACGACGGTCGAGTCCATCGTCTTGCGCAGCGCCTTCGGGTCGTCGATCTTCAGGGTGACCTTGACCCTCGCGATGCCGCGCGGGCTCAGCTTCACCTTGTCCTGCGAGAGCACGTAGCTCACACCGGGGATCGACGTCGCGGCCGTGTAGCCGACGTTGTACTCCACGGACTTCGTGGACTTGTTGACGATCTTGATCGTCTTGGTCTTCGAGACCGGCTTGGAGACCTCGACGGTGCCGAAGTTGGCGCTCACGAAGCCGGGGTCGTCCTCGACGAACGCGAGAACCTGGTTGTCCAGCGCGGACTTGCCGTCCACCCGGCCGGTACCGATCCGGTTGGGCGCGAAGGTCTTGCCGTTCTCCTTCACGTCCGCACCGGACGTGTTCATGATCGCGGCCTTGACCTCTTCCAGCGAATAGTCCGGGTGCGCCTGGCGCACCAGGGCCGCGATGCCGGCGACGTGCGGGGACGCCATCGACGTACCCGAGATCACCAGGCGGTCGTTGCCGGAACCGACGGCGGTCGACGAGATCGTGTCACCGGGAGCCGCGACGTCCGGCTTGATGGACTGACCGCGGGTGCCACGGCTGGTGAACGAGCTCGGCGTGTCCGAAATGGACTGGTCGTAGGTCGGCACCGTGGTGCGCAACGCACCCGCGAGGCGGACGTTCAACGTGCCCGCGTCCAGCAGCGGACGCAGCTGGGCGGTGGCGTCGCCGGTGAACTGGAACACCGGAATGGTCGCGTTGCCCGCGATGCCCGCGTTGAAGTTGTTCAAAGTGGACGAAAGCACCACGCCGAGCGCACCGGCGGCCTGCGCGTTGTTGGTGCGGGCGCCCGAACCGCAACGGCGCGTCGCGTCGTTGTCGTCCCACTCCAGCCACACGTACTTGCCGGCGAGCCCGGTCTGGGTGATCGCCTGGCAGCCGTCGAGGTTGCCCGCCTGGGTCAGCTTCACGACCGGCAGGGTCTTGTCGTAGCCCAGGTAGCCGGTGAAGTTCTGGCTGTACTGGCCCGGCTTCGCCTGGCCGTTGGCCTCGGCGCCGTCGCGCAGCACGAACGAGTCGCGCACGGACGCCACCGTCAGCGCCTCGGGCGTGTTGCCCGGCGAGCCGCCGATGTCGTAGAGGTCGCCGCCGTTGCCAGCGGAGAAGACCGGCATGACGCCCGTCTTGTACAGCTTCTTCACGAAGAGGCTGTCGGGGTCGTCCGGTGCGCCGTAGTCGGAGCCGAGCGACAGGTTGACCACGTCGAGGTGGTCGGTGAAGTCGCCGTCGCCGTCGGGGTCGAGCGCCCAGTCGAGCGCCTGCGAGGTGACGTTGGTCGAGCCCTCGCAGCCGAAGACCTTCAGCGCGTAGATCTGGGCCTTCGGCGCGGTGCCGGGGCCGATCTTCATCGCGTTGAGCTTGTCCGCGTCGAGCTTGGTGTAGTCGCCCTTGAACGTGCTGCCGTCGGCGTTCTCACCGAAACCGGCCGTGGTGCCGGCGACGTGCGAGCCGTGGCCGTTGCAGTCGATCGGGTTCGGGTCCGGCTTCGGCGTGTTGACCGCCGGGTCCTTGCTGGCCCCGTCGTAGTCCTCACCGACGAAGTCGTAACCGCCGACGACCTTCGCGGTCGGGAAGTTCGGGTTCGCCGCGCGCGGGTCGACGGCCTTGAACGCCTCGACCGTGCCGGGACCGCCGAAGTTGGCGTGCGTGTAGTCGACACCGGTGTCGATGATGCCGACCCGGATGTCGTCGCCGAGCTTGCCGTACTGCTGCCAGACGTTGAGCGTCCTGGTCAGCTGCACCGCGTTCGAGTTCTCGCGCTTCTTCGGCACGACCGGGTAGACCGCGGCCACGTCCGGGCGGTTCGCCAGCTCGCGGACCTTCGCGGCCTCCGCCGTCACGACCACGCCGGGAACACCGTTGGACGTGCGGTAGAGCTCCTTGGTGGCGGTGTCCTTCGCCTTGAGCTCACCGACGACCTGGTCGACCGTGGTGGAGGTGTCCTTCTTCGCCTGCTTGGCGGCCTGCTTCGCGGCTTCCTTGCCCTGTGGCTTCTTCTCCTCGAAGGCGTCGACGGCAGGCTTGCGGTCGAGCGCGACGAACGCGGTGACCTTGCCGGACTGGTTCAGCCGGGGAGAAACCTTGAGCTGCAACGCTTTCGCGTCCAGCCCGTGTGCACCCTTGACCGGCTGCGCGAGCGGTTCGCTCTGCGCGTGAGCCGTGGCGGGTGCGATCAGCAGTGTGGTGATGGCAGAGAACACCACCAGACTTGATCGTCTCTTCACAACGTTGCCCCAAACGAGGTGTGTGCCTTCGACCCGAATACAAAAAGTGCCGCGCCCTCTACGGCACAGGGTCAACCTCGTGGGGACGCTAATCGCTGATCGTGTGTCTGCGACTGCCCCGAAAGTATGAATGTTGTCTACAGATAGTTGCTTGTAACCCGTTCGTTGTGAACGACGATGGACACGGGAAGGGGACTTTGCGTCCCCTTCCCGGTTTGTCGTGACTATCCGAAGTCGACACTCCGGACCGTACGCGCCCCAACAGCAGCACCGATCGGGTCGAGCACCGCGGTGTCGACCGGGCGGTCCACCCGCAGCACCATCACGGCGTCCGCACCGGTCTGGCTGATCTGCGCGGCCTCGATGTTCACGCCGGCCTCGCCGAGCAGAGTGCCGACCGTGCCCATGACGCCGGGACGGTCCGGGTACTCCAGCAGCAGCACGGTTCCTTCGGCCCTCAGGTCGAAGTTGCGGCCGTTGATGTTCACCAGCTTCTCGACCTGGGCGATGCCGCTCACCGTGCCGGAGACGGTGTTCGTCGTGCCGTCCGCCTGCACGGCCTTCACCGTGACGAGGCTGCGGTGGTTCGGGCTCTCGGTCTCCTTGACCAGATCCACGTTCACGCCGAGGTCCGCGGCGAGCTGCGGGGCGTTGACGAACGTCACCTGCGACTCGACGACCTTCGAGAAGACTCCGCGCAGGGCCGCGAGCGGGAGCACCTGGACGTCCTCATTGGACAGTTCGCCGCGCACCTCGACCGTGACGCTGGTCGGGGCCTTCGGCGACAGTGCACTGAGGACGGTGCCGAGCTTCTGCACCAGCGGCAGGTACGGGCGGACCTCCTCGCCGACCGCTCCACCCTGGACGTTGACGGCGTCCGGCACGAAGTCACCGGCCAGCGCGAGGACGACGCTCTTCGCGACGTCCGTGCCCGCGCGGTCCTGCGCCTCGGTGGTGGACGCGCCGAGGTGCGGCGTGACGACGATGCCCGGGACGTTGAACAGCGGGCTCTCGGTGGTCGGTTCCGTGGAGAAGACGTCGATGCCGGCGCCGCCGACCTGGCCCTCCTTGACGGCCTCTGCGAGGGCTTCCTCGTCGATGAGGCCACCGCGGGCGGCGTTGACGATGATGACGCCGCGCTTGGCCTTGGCCAGCTGCTCGGCGCCGATCAGGCCCTTGGTCTCCGGGGTCTTCGGCAGGTGGATGCTGATCGCGTCGGCGCGCTCCAGCAACTCCTCCAGCGACACCAGCTCGATGCCGAGCTGGGCGGCGCGCTGAGCGGACACGTACGGGTCGTACGCGATGAGCTCGACGCCGAACGCGGCGATGCGCTGCGCGAACAGCTGACCGATCTTGCCCAGGCCCACGACACCGACGGTCTTGCCGTTGAGCTCGACGCCGTTGAACTTGCTGCGCTTCCACTCGTGGTTCTGCAGCGTCTCGTGGGCGGCCGGGATCTGGCGCGCGACGCTGAGCAGCAGCGCGACGGCGTGCTCGGCGGCGGACACGATGTTGGACGTCGGCGCGTTGACGACCATCACGCCGTTGGCCGTGGCCGCGGGCACCTCGACGTTGTCCAGGCCGACGCCCGCGCGGGCCACGACCTTGAGCTTGCGGGTGGCGGCGAACACCTCGGCGTTGACCTGCGTGGCGGACCGCACGAGCAGGGCGTCGGCGTCCGCGACGGCCTCGATGAGGGCCGCGCGGTCGGTGCCGTCTACGTGGCGCACTTCCACGCCATCGCCGAGAGCGTCCAGCACGGACGGTGCGAGCTTCTCGGCGATGAGGACAACAGGTCGGCTCGTGTTGGTCACGGACATCGCTCCCAGAACGGTTGGATCGTGGGGCGCGGGCGTGGTCGAGGCGGCAGGCCCGCGCCGACCGGAGCACCGCAATGTGTCCGGACTGTTAACGAGCATAGACAGGGGGCCTGCCCCGGCCTTCTGGCGGGTGTCTCAGGTCACTGCCGGCGTCTTGCGTGGTGGGACGGTGTTTGCGCTGGTTGTCATCAGCGGGGTCCGCTACCCGAGAGCGTCGAGCCGCTCCTGGACGCGCTGCGCTTCCTCGGCCCGCCCCTGCTGCTGGTAGATCTCCAGCGCCTCCTGCCACACCGCGCGCGCCTCGTCGTGCTGTCCGAGCGCCGCGTGCGGCGCACCGAGTGAGGCCAGGACTTCGGCGATGCCGTAGGCGTACGCGAGTTCGCGTTGCAGTGCGAGCGACTCGCGGTAGTGGGCCACGGCCACCTCGTGGTCGCCGGCGAGGTGGGCGATGTAGCCGAGGCTGTCGAGCACGCCCGCCTCGCCAGAGGGGTCGTGGTGGGCGCGGTGCAGGGCGAGAGCGGCCAGGCAGTGCTCGCGGGCCAGGTCGTGCTCACCCAGGCGGGCGGCGGACCAGCCGACGCCGTTGAGCGCGCGAGCCTCCCACACCGGGTTGCCGAGGGCGCGGCAGAGCTCCAGGGCTCGAACGGAGTGCTCCAGAGACCGCCGGTCGTCGCCCTGTTGTTCGTAGGCCCTGCTCAGGACCGTGTGGGTGTGAGCCTGGGCGGTCTCGTCACCCTGCTGCTCGGCGAGGGTCAGGGCCTGGCGCAGGTGGTCCATCGCCTCGGGGTGGCGGCTCAGCTCGGTGTGGGCGATGCCCAGCTGGCGGTGGGCCAGCACGCGCACGTCGGGGTCGGTCGCGGACAGCGCGGCCTGCCAGGTGGCGATCTGGTCGTGGTGGTGGCCCCGGAGCTGGTGGAACGTCGAGAGCGACCACGCCAGCTGCCACACCGCCTTGAGCCACCCGAGCGTCGACGCGGTGTGCTGGGCGGCCAGCACGCAGAGGTGTTCGGTGCGGAACCACCGCATGGCCGCCGCCGCATCGGGCAGGGCGAGCGCGCAGTCCGGTGGGTCGAGCTCGATGTCCACGCGGTGCAGGTGCACGAGGCGATCGGCGGCGTGGGCCGTGTGCAGGTAGAAGTCGACCACCCGTCGCAAGGCCGCCTCGCGCACGTCCGCCGCGAGCTCCCGCGACGCGGCGTAGCGGCGGATCAGGTCGTGCATGTGGTAGCGGCCGGAGGCGTCCTGGCTGATCAGCGACGCCTGCTCCAGCCCGCGCAGCACGGTCCTGGTCCTGGCGTGGGACAGACCCGTGAGGCACGCGGCGGCGGGCAGGCCGATGTCAGGCCCCGGCGCGATGGCCAGCAGCCCGAACACCAGCGCCTGCTCCGAGTTCAAAGCGTGGTGGGACAACGACAGCACGGCCGGAAGACTCGCCACGGGATCGCCCTCGTCCAGCACGTCGAGCATGCTTTCGCGCAGTTCCAGCGCGACGCTGGGCAGGGACGAGCCCGAATAGGTGTGGACTCGGCCCGCGATGATGCTCAACGCCAGCGGGAACCCGCCGCACAGCCGTACCAGCTCGTCGGCGGCATCGCGTGCGGACGAGACCTGCGCGGCCCCGAGCCTCGCGGCGAGCAGGTCGTGGGCCGCTGCGTCGTCGAGCACGTCCAGCGCCAGGTGCCGGGCGCCGTGCCCGGTGACCAGGCCGGGCAGCCGGTTGCGGCTCGTCACCAGCACGGTGCACGACCCGCTGCCCGGCAGCAGCGGGGTGACCTGGGCGGTGTCGGCGGCGTTGTCGAGCACCAGCAACATCCGCTTGCCCGCGACGAGACTGCGGAACAACGCGGTCTGCGCGTGCGGCTCGACCGGCATGCGGCCGGACTCGACCCCCAACGCGTCGAGAAAGCCGCGCACGGCCGCCGTCGGGTCGAGCAGCTCGCCGCCGGGGCTGAAGCCGCGCAGGTCGACGTACAGCTGCCCGTCCGGGAAGCGGTGGAGGTTCTGGTGCGCCCAGTGCAGTGCGAGCCAGGTCTTGCCCACGCCGCCGGAACCGGCGATGGCCAGCACGGCCGCCGACGCGTCCAGCAGCTCCAGCTCGTTCCGGCGGCCGACGAACGGGGTGGGCGCCATCGGCAGCTGGCGAGGTACCACCGTCCGGGTCCGCACCGCGGTGGTGAGCGCGGAGTCCGCCGTCAGCAGCTGCTGGTGCAGTTCCCGCAGTGCGGCGCCGGGTTCGGTGCCCAGTTCCTCGACCAGGCGCGCGCGGACCTGCCGGTACTGCTCCAGCGCGTCGATCGTGCGGCCGGCCTGGTGCAGGGCGAGCATGTACTGGGCGGCCACCCGCTCGTCCAGCGGCTGCTGAGCGCTGCGGCCGGACAGCTCGTTCACCAGCTGACCGCCTTTCCCGAGCCGCAGCAGGGCATCCGCGAGGTCGTGCTCGGCATCCAGCCGCTCCAGCGCCAGCCGGTCGCGTTCGGCTTCGGCCCACTCGCCGTCCACCCCGGTGAGCGGCTGCCCCCGCCACAGCGCCAGCGCCTCGGTCCACGCGCTCACCGCGTCGACGTCGTCGCCTCGGGTCTGGGAGCGGAGGTCGCGGAACCGGTGCAGGTCCGTCACGGGCTCGGCCGTGTCGGTGATCAGGGCGTAGCCACCGGAACGGCGCACGATGCTCACGCCCGACGCGTCCGCCAGCGATCGCCGCAACCGCGAGATGTAGCTGTGCAGCGTCGACCGGGACCGCGCCGCCCCCTCGGTGCCCGAGATCCGCTCGACCAGGCGCTCCACCGGCACCACCCGGCCCTCGTCGACGGCCAGCGCGGCGAGCACGCAGCGCTGCTTGGGCGTGCCCAGGTCAACGAGCCGTCCGTCGACCTCCGTGCCGACCTCGCCCAGCAGCCGCACCAGCACTGCCACGCGCCGCCCCCTCGTCCGGAACCCCCGGCCGCCAGACACAGCGGCTCGAAAGGCACCGTACAGAAAGCCCGTGAGCGGTACATGCGATCCGACCTGAAGGTGGTGGGCGGGTGCGGTGCGGCGCCACGCCCACCACCGTCGGTCCCTAGGCGCGCTGCCAGTGCTGGGCGGCGCCGCCGTTGCAGGGCGACATCCCGACCCCGGCCGCGGCGGTCCTGCCGAGGCACTGGCCGGTGTCGGCCGCCTTGATCAGCAGGTTGTCCGGAGTTCCGGTCACCTTCCAGCGCTGGGACGCCGCGCTGCCGCAGGCGGCCAGTCCGACCTCGGTGCGCAGGTGGTGGGCGCAGGTGCCCGTGCCGACGTGCCGCAGCGTGGTCTGGCTGCTCGGCGTGGACCAGCGCCACAGCTGCCGCTCGCCCGGCCCGCAGGTCGCGAGGCGAACGTCCGCGGGGGTGCCGTCGAGGCACACCGTCGTGCCCGCCAGCTTGAACCGGTTGGTCAGCACGGCCGCGGAAGCCGAAGGCGCGCCGACGAGAGTGAACGCGGTGACGGCGACCGCTGCCGCCACGACGATCCTGCCGGCGATCATCCGCAGGCCACCGTGATGCTGCTGGAGGTCTTGACCCACTCGTGGGTGCCGATGCCGCTCGTGATGAGCGCCCGGTACTTCTTCGTCTTCGAGCCGTTGCAGGTGTAGGTGGTGATGGCGTACGTGTTGGTCTTGAACACGCCCGTCCTGACCACGTGGTCCTTCCAGCTCAGGGTCGTCTTCTCCTGGACCATGATCGTGAAGCTGGTGGTCGCCTGGTCGCAGTTGAAGAACCCGCCGACCGCGTCGACGAAGTTGCCGCGCTTCTGCACGCTGATGTTCACGTTCTTGTCCGGGTCACACCTGGCCTGCGTGCCCATCTCCGACGCCGACGCCGTCCCCGGCAGCAGTGCCGCGGCCGTGGCCAGCACGGCGACCGTCCCCAGAATCCTCTTCAAGGTCTTCTCCCTCTTCCGGTGCAAGGTGCGAGGCCACCTTGTGGGAGAGGGCATGCGGGTTTCTTGCGAGATTTCTGCATTGCGCAGGTCAGGCGATGTGCACGTCCGAAAACCGGCTGACCGCTGTCGGGGTGCCTTGCTAGCTTCCGGACATGACGTGCCTGACAGAACTCAGGTGGCAGTTCTCCGCGGTGCGGGAGCTGCCCGCCGAGAAGCTCGTGTCGGCCACCGCGCTGATCGAGGCCACCGGGGCAAGGCGGCGTGCGGACCGCCTGCGGGAAGCGGATCAGCGCTTCGGACGCGGGCCGCGCTCCCGTGACAAGTTCGCCGGCCTGGGGATGCTCACCAGGGCTCGTCGAACTCCCCGTCTTTGGCGCCCGCTACGAAAGCGTCCCACTCGGCCATCGTGAACACGAGGACCGGTTCCAGCTGCTTGGAGTTGCGCATGGCGACGTAGGTGGCGCCGTCGGTGTGCGGGACGAAGGCGATCTCGACGTGACCGTCTTCCGGTTCCGGCTCCGGCGGGCGCTTCCACTCCGCGTCGCGCAGGTCCAGGTTGCCGCGCACGTGGGCCTTGTCGTCGTAGATCGGCGCACTTTCCGTCATGGGAAGGAAGTTAGCGGATGATCCACAACTGAAAGCGGAAAGGCCCGCGGCGCGTCACACACGCGCCACGGGCCTCCCCTTGAGGAAAGACTCAGCTGAAAAGACTCAGGCGGTCTCGGTGATCGGCCGGTCGACCCACGACATCATGTCGCGGAGCTTCTTGCCGGTCGCCTCGATCGGGTGGTTCTCACCCTCCTGCTGCAGCTTGCGGTAGTTGGCGCGGCCGTTGTCGTCCTCGGCCACCCACTCGTTCGCGAAGGTGCCGTCCTGGATCTCGCCCAGGATCTTCTTCATCTCCTCCTTGACCGCGGGGGTGATGACGCGCGGGCCGCGGGTCAGGTCACCGAACTCGGCCGTGTCGGAGATCGAGTAGCGCATGCGGGCGATGCCGCCCTCGTACATGAGGTCGACGATCAGCTTGAGCTCGTGCAGGCACTCGAAGTACGCGACCTCGGGGGCGTAGCCCGCCTCGGTCAGCACCTCGAAACCGGCCTGCACCAACGCCGACGCGCCACCGCACAGGACGGCCTGCTCGCCGAAGAGGTCCGTCTCGGTCTCTTCCTTGAACGTCGTCTTGATGACTCCGGCGCGCGTGCCGCCGATGCCCTTGGCGTACGACAGGGCGAGCGCCTGCGCGTTGCCGGAGGCGTCCTGCTCGACCGCGATGAGCGCGGGCACACCCTTGCCGTCCACGAACTGGCGGCGGACGAGGTGGCCGGGGCCCTTCGGCGCGACCATCGCGACGTCCACACCGGACGGAGCGGTGATCAGGCCGTAGCGGATGTTGAAGCCGTGGCCGAAGAAGATCGCGTCACCCTCGTTGAGGTTCGCGGCGATCTCGTTGGCGTAGATGTGGCGCTGCGCGGTGTCCGGCGCCAGGATCATGATCACGTCGGCCCACGCGGAGACCTCGGCCGGGGTACCGACCTCCAGGCCCTCTTCCTCGGCCTTGGCGCGGGACTTGGAGCCTTCCTGCAGGCCGATGCGGACCTCGACGCCCGAGTCGCGCAGGGACAGCGCGTGGGCGTGGCCCTGGCTGCCGTAGCCGATCACGGCCACCTTGCGGCCCTGGATGATGCTCAGGTCGGCATCGTCGTCGTAGAAGATCTCAACGCTCACTGTATTTCCTTCTGTCTGGTTTCTAGCGAACCGCGGTGGCAGTGATGGAACGAGCGCCACGGCCGATGGCGACCATGCCGGACTGGACGATCTCGCGAAGCCCGTAGGGCTCCAGCATGCGCAGCAAGGCGTCGAGCTTCTCAGAAGTGCCCGTGGCCTCGATCGTGACCGCCTCTGGCGAGACGTCGACGACCTTCGCGCGGAAGAGCTGAACGGTTTCGAGGACCTGCGACCGCACCGTCGCATCCGCTCGAACCTTAATCAACACCAGCTGCCGCTGAACGGAAGCGGCCGGCTCCAGCTCGACGATCTTGATGACGTTGATGAGCTTGTTGAGCTGCTTGGTCACCTGCTCCAGCGGCAGCTCGTCGACCGACACCACGATCGTCATGCGGGAGATGTCGGGGTATTCCGTGCGGCCGACCGCGAGCGACTCGATGTTGAAGCCGCGGCGGGAGAACAGGCCGGCGACGCGTGCGAGCACACCGGGCTTGTCCTCGACCAAAACGCTCAGCGTGTGCCTGGTCATCACAGATCCTCGTCGAACAGGGGGCGGATGCCGCGGGCGGCCATGATCTCGGAGTTGCCGGTGCCCGCCGCGACCATCGGCCACACCTGGGCGTCCTTGCCGACGACGAAGTCGACCACGACCGGGCGGTCGTTGATCTCCAGCGCCTTCGCGATCACGTCGTCGACCTCCTCACGCGACTCCGCGCGCAGACCCGCGCAGCCGAGGGCTTCCGCCAGGAGCTTGAAGTCTGGGATGCGATGCTTGTGCGTCCCCAGATCCGTGTTGGAGTACCGCTCGCCGTAGAACAGCGTCTGCCACTGGCGGACCATGCCCAGGTTGCCGTTGTTGATCACGGCGATCTTCACCGGCAGGCCTTCGATGGCGCAGGTGGCGAGCTCCTGGTTGGTCATCTGGAAGCAGCCGTCGCCGTCGATGGCCCACACCGTGCGGCCCGGCTCACCTGCCTTGATGCCCATCGCGGCGGGAACGGCGAAGCCCATCGTGCCGAGGCCGCCGGAGTTGATCCACGTGCGCGGGTGCTCGTACTTCACGAACTGCGCGGCCCACATCTGGTGCTGGCCGACGCCCGCGGTGTAGATCGTGTCTGCCGGCGACATCGCGCCGATCCGCTCGATGACGTACTGCGGCGAGAGCGTGCCGTCCTCCGGCCAGTCGTAGCCCAGCGGGAACGTCTCGCGCAACGACTTCAGCGTGTCCCACCACGGCGTGAGGTCGACGGCCTTGGCCGTCTCGCGCTCGGTGCGGACCGCGTCGATCAGCTCGGTGATGATCTCCTTGCAGTCGCCCACGATCGGGACGTCCGCGCGGCGGTTCTTGGAGATCTCCGCCGGGTCGATGTCCGCGTGGATGATCTGCGCGTCGGGGGCGAACGAGTTCAGCTGGCCCGTGACGCGGTCGTCGAACCGGGCGCCCAGCGCGATCAGCAGGTCCGACTTCTGCATCGCCGCGACGGCCGCGACGGTGCCGTGCATGCCGGGCATGCCCAGGTGCTGGTCGTGCGAGTCCGGGAACGCCCCGCGCGCCATCAGCGTCGTGACGACCGGGATGCCGGTGTCCTCCGCCAGGCGCAGCAGCTCGGCGTGGGCGTCCGCCTTGATCACGCCGCCGCCCACGTAGAGAACGGGCTTGCGCGCGGCCACGATCAGCTTGGCGGCTTCGCGGACCTGCTTGCCGTGCGGCCGGGTCGTCGGCCGGTAACCGGGCAGGCGCAGCTCGGGCGGCCACGAGAAGCTGGTCTGCTCCTGCAGCACGTCCTTGGGGATGTCGACGAGAACCGGGCCGGGTCGGCCGGTCGACGCGATGTGGAACGCCTCCGCGATCGCCCGCGGGATGTCCGCCGGGTCGGTCACGAGGACGTTGTGCTTGGTGATCGGCATCGTGATGCCGCAGATGTCCGCCTCCTGGAAGGCGTCCGTGCCGATCAGCGGCCGCGACTGCTGGCCGGTGATCGCGACGATCGGCACGGAGTCCATGTTCGCGTCCGCGATCGGGGTGACGAGGTTGGTCGCACCCGGTCCCGAGGTCGCCATGCAGACCCCGACCTTGCCGGTGGCCTGCGCGTATCCGGTCGCCGCGTGTCCCGCGCCCTGCTCGTGGCGGACGAGGATGTGCCGGACCTTCGTGGAGTCCAGCAGCGGGTCGTACGCGGGAAGGATCGTCCCGCCGGGAATGCCGAACACCACTTCGCACCCGACCGCCTCAAGCGAGCGGACGAGGGACTGCGCCCCGGTCACTCGAATCGGCGCGCCAGTGGGCGGAGCCGGTTTGGGCCGCGGACCTGGACGTGGCGACGAGGGCTCGGAAGCCTGTCGCGATGGTGCGCTGGTCATTGGTTTGCCTCGTGGGTATCGGGGTCCGGACACGAAAAAACCCTCGACAACCCGAAGATGGGTCGTGCGAGGGTCGCGCGTCGACGCAGGCTGTTCGGCTCAGGCGTCGACGCGCCTGAGAAGTACGAGAACGAGCGTGCGCTGCATGGAGCGGACGTTATCGCCTCTGGCAAGAGGGCGTCAACTCTGCGAGATGGAATTCCCGGATCGTGGACGTGGAACAATCCTTCGAGTGAAGAAGCTGGTCTTTCGCATCCCGGCAACGGCGCTGCTCGCAGCGGGTCTGATCGCCATCTGCGTGACTCCTGTGGCGTGGGCCATCCCCGGGCTGCAGGCGCTGTACGTGCTCCCGCTCGGCTATGCGTGGTGGGTCGTCCGCAACCGCACCACCGTTACCGAGGAGGAGCTCGTCGCGCGCGGTGTCTTCAGCTCCACGACGGTGCGCTGGGACGACGTGAAGTCGATCCGGCTGGTCCAGAAGGGCTGGCTGAAGGCGGTGAAGTCGGACGACACCGAGGTGACGCTGCCCGCGGTGCGGTTCATGCACCTGCCCGCGCTGTCGGTGGTCAGCGGTGGGCGCGTGCCGGACCCGACGATCACTCAGGAGCCTGAAGCCGAGGAAGACGCCGCCGAGCCTGACGAGACCGAAACACCTTCGGCCGTACAGTCGGAGAAGTGATCCAACGAGTTCCGCTGCTGAGCCTGCTGCTGTCCATCGCAGGCCTGCTGACCTCGGCTTATCTGACGTACACGCACTTCAACGCGTCCGCGCTGCTGTGTTCGGCCGACGCCGTCATCGACTGCGAGACCGTGACCACGAGCGAGCAGTCGTCGCTGCTCGGCATCCCGGTCGCGTTCCTCGGGCTGGCGTTCTTCGCGTTCCTCACCGTGATCTGCCTCCCGTTCGCGTGGCGGATCGAGGCGTTGAAGTGGGTGCGGCTGGGCGCGGTCGGCGTTGGCGTGCTGATGGTGGTCTACCTGGTCGCGGCCGAGTTCCTCATCATCGGCAAGGTCTGCCTGTGGTGCACCGTTGTGCACGTGATCACGCTCTCGCTGGCCTGTCTGCTGGTCTCGGCCAGTCTGCGTACAAGTAATGTTTGAGGCACCGCTCCCAGACTGATGGACGCCTCACCCGGCCGTCCCGCGCGTTTTTTCTTGCAGAACTGAATCTGG
Organism: Lentzea sp. NPDC006480; assembly: GCF_040611995.1. Taxonomy (NCBI): domain Bacteria; kingdom Bacillati; phylum Actinomycetota; class Actinomycetes; order Pseudonocardiales; family Pseudonocardiaceae; genus Lentzea; species Lentzea sp. NPDC006480. The sequence goes on along the minus strand of NZ_JBEXPJ010000096.1, from coordinate 2,039 downwards.
AGGAGCAGTGCCTCAGCTCCGCTCTCGCACCACCACGCACGGCCGCAACGCAGCCGGAGCCCGCGCGCTCTGGCGCGCGACCGGCATGACGGACAGCGACTTCGGCAAGCCCATCATCGCGATCGCCAACTCCTACACGCAGTTCGTGCCGGGCCACGTGCACCTGCGCGACCTCGGCGACATCGTGGCCGAAGCCGTGCGCGAGGCCGGCGGCGTGGCACGCGAGTTCCACACCATCGCGGTCGACGACGGCATCGCCATGGGCCACAGCGGGATGCTCTACTCGCTGCCCAGTCGCGAGATCATCGCCGACTCCGTCGAGTACATGGTCAACGCGCACCAGGCCGACGCGATCGTCTGCATCTCGAACTGCGACAAGATCACCCCCGGCATGCTGAACGCCGCGATGCGGCTCAACATCCCGGTCGTGTTCGTGTCCGGCGGGCCGATGGAGGCCGGCAAGGCCGTCGTCGTCGAGGGCGTCGCCGTCGCGCCGACCGACCTGATCACCGCGATCTCCGCGTCCGCTTCCCCCGCCGTGAGCGAGGACGGGCTCTCCGAGGTCGAGCGCTCCGCGTGCCCGACGTGCGGTTCCTGCTCCGGCATGTTCACCGCGAACTCGATGAACTGCCTGACGGAAGCGCTTGGCTTGTCGTTGCCGGGCAACGGATCGACGCTGGCCACCCACGCCGCGCGCCGCGAGCTGTTCTCCGAGGCAGGTCGAGTGGTCGTCGAGCTCTGCCGTCGCTGGTACGGCGAGGACGACGAGTCGGCGCTGCCGCGGTCGATCGCGAACCGCAAGGCGTTCGAGAACGCGATGGCGCTCGACATGGCCATGGGCGGCTCGACGAACACCGTGCTGCACATCCTCGCCGCCGCGCAGGAGGGCGAGATCGACTTCACGCTGCAGGACATCGACGACTTGTCCCGCCGGGTGCCGTGCCTGTCCAAGGTGTCGCCGAACTCCGACTACCACATGGAGGACGTCCACCGGGCAGGCGGAATCCCGGCGCTGCTGGGCGAGCTCTACCGCGCCGGGCTGCTGAACGACGACGTGACGTCGGTGCACACGCCGACCCTCGCGGAGTGGCTCGGCAAGTGGGACATCCGCTCCGCCTCGCCTTCTCCCGAAGCGATCGAGCTGTTCCACGCCGCCCCCGGTGGCGTGCGCACGACCGAGGCGTTCTCGACGTCGAACCGCTGGTCCTCTTTGGACACCGACGCGGCCGGTGGCTGCATCCGCGACGACGAGCACGCCTACACGCGCGACGGCGGCCTGGCCGTGCTGCGCGGCAACCTCGCCGAGCGCGGCGCGATCATCAAGGCCGCGGGCATCGACGAGGAGCTGTGGCACTTCGAGGGCCCGGCGCGCGTCGTCGAGTCCCAGGAGCAGGCCGTCTCGGCAATCCTGAACAAGGAGATCCAGGCGGGCGAGGTGCTCGTGGTCCGCTACGAGGGCCCGTCCGGAGGCCCCGGCATGCAGGAGATGCTGCACCCCACGGCGTTCCTCAAGGGTTCGGGCCTCGGCAAGAAGTGCGCGCTGATCACGGACGGCCGGTTCTCCGGCGGTTCGTCCGGCCTGTCGATCGGCCACATCTCGCCGGAGGCCGCCGGTGGCGGCACGATCGGGCTGGTCGAGAACGGTGACCGGATCCTGATCGACGTGCACGAGCGGCGGCTGGAGCTGCTGGTGGACGACGAGGTGCTGGCCGAGCGGCGCGCCAAGATGGAAGCCTCCGAACGGCCGTGGCAGCCGGTGGACCGGATCCGTCCGGTCACGGGCGCGCTGCGGGCGTACGCGCGGATGGCGACCGACGCGTCGACCGGTGCGGTGCGCGACCCGAACCGTTAAAGCGCCAGCGCGAACGCCAGACAAGCCAGGAAAACGAGCCAGCCCGTCAGCGGTCCGCTGACGGGCTGGTCCGTTTTCCTGACCAAAACGACGCTGAAGAAGAGGCCCGCGAGCAGGCCGACCGGCGGTAGCAGGGACTACGCGGTGAGCCCGAACGGGACCGCCACCAGCTAGACGACCTGAATCC
>NZ_JBEXPJ010000095.1:0-32301 GCF_040611995.1 Lentzea sp. NPDC006480 | reverse complement strand
GGGGTGCGGCGCCGTTCCGCGTAACCATCGTTTGGCCACGTGCGATGATCGGGTGTGGCCGGCGACGACACGTGGGACTTCTTCGTCTCCTACACGGGGGTCGACAAGACCTGGGCCGAGTGGATCGCCTGGGAACTCGAACAGCAGGGCCACCGCGTCCTGATCCAGGCCTGGGACATGGTGCCGGGCACCGACTGGTTCGACCTGATGAACGCCGGCGTGCAGGGCGCTTCCCGCACCATCGCCGTGTTGTCGACCGCCTACCTCGACTCGGTGTTCGGTGCGATGGAATGGCAGGCCGCCCGACGCCTTGGCCGCACGCTGCTGGTGCTGCGGATCGAGGACTGCGAACGGCCTGGGCTGCTGGGCTCGGTCGTCAGCGACGACCTGTTCGGCGTGGACGAGAACACCGCCCGCACTCGCCTGCTCCGAGCCGTCCAGGGCGCCGTGGACGGGCGTCTGAAGCCCTCCGAGCCACCGGGCTTCCCAGGTCGCGTGAAACCGGGCTTCCCCGGCGCGCTGCCGGCTGTGTGGAACGTGCCACCGCGCAACCCCAACTTCACCGGGCGGGCCGAGCCGCTTGAACTGATGCGCTCCGGTCAGACCGTTGCGGTGCATTCGTTGCACGGCATGGGAGGCGTGGGCAAGACGCAGCTGGCGATCGAGTACGCGCACCGCCACGCGAGCGACTTCGACATCGTGTGGTGGATCCCGGCCGAGCAGCCCGCGCTGATCCCCGACCACCTGACCGCGCTCGGCATCGCTCTCGGCCTCGACGTCGAGCCGACGACGATCGCACCGGTTCTCGCGCACCTCCGCGTTCGGGGGCGATGGCTGCTGGTGTTCGACAACGCGGAAGATCCGGCCGCGTTGAGGCATTACCTACCCGGAGGCGCAGGGCAGGTCGTGATCACGACGCGGCGCAACGGGTTCAGCGCACTCGGCACGGTCCTGGACCTGGACGTGCTCGATCGCGACGAGAGCATCGCGCTGCTCCGGCGACGCGTGCCCGCTGCCTCCGACGAACTGGCGGAACTGCTCGGCGACCTGCCCCTGGCCATCGAACAGGCCGCGGCCTACCTGGAGACCACCGGCCTGCCACCAGACGAGTACATCGCGCTGTTCCACCAACGAGCAGCAGACGTCATCGGTCGTGGGCGGGTGATCGACCGGCAGGAAACCCTGACAACGCTGTGGGACATGTCGCTGGCCGCCCTGGCCGAGCAGAGCCCAGCAGCAGTCCAGCTGCTGGACATGCTCGTCTGGATGGCACCCGAACCTGTTCCGCTGAATCTCTTCACCCGGAACGCCGACGAGCTGCCGGTACCTCTCGCCGATGCGGCCAAAGATCCGCTCAGCTGGGCGGAGACAGTGGGCGCTCTGGCCGACCGGTTCTTCGTGCGGCGCGGCCGCACAGAGGTGACCATCGCCCATCGGCTCCTCCAGCAGTCGCTGAAGGGGCGGCAGGCCGGCAGCACAGCCGCGAATTCGTTGGCACAGCAGCTCCTGTTGTCCGACCTGCCCATGGACGTCCAGAACGCACCGGACAACTGGCCGCGCTGGCGAGCCCTTCTCCCGCACGTCCTGTTCGCCACGGCGGAAGCCGATACGGCCGCAACAGAGCACAGCAGCATCCTGCTCGATCGAGCGGCCATCTTCCTGCAGACCACCGGCCGCACCGCCGACGCTCGTCCGCTGCTCGAACGAGCTCTCACCATCGACGAGCTGGCACACGGCCCGGACAGTGTCCAGGTTGCCGCCGGCCTGAACAACCTCGCACTCGTCATGGGCAACCTCGGCTTCTACTCCGACGCCGAAGCCCTCTACAACCGCGTTCTGGTCATCAACGAGGCGCTCTTCGGCCCCACGAGCCACCTGCTCGCCACCACGCTGAACAACCTCGGCCGCGTGCTCTCCCGCCAGAACCGCCATGACGAGGCGCGACGACAACTGGAACGGTCGCTTGCCATCTACGAGGCCCACGACGACCCCGTCAACGCGGCTATCAGCATGCACGGCCTCGGACACGCGCTCGCCTGCCTGGACCGCCGCGAGGAGGCGTTGGAGCTGCACGAGAAGGCTTACGCCGTCATGCGGTCCACGTACGGAACGCATCATCCGTGGATTGCGACGGCTCTGAGCAACATCGCCACCACCCTTTACGAGCTGCAGCGCAGTGCCGAGGCGCAACCTCTGGCCGAGCAGGCACTCGCCATCTACGAGGACTTCTACGGGCCTGACCATCCCCTTGTCGGCGCCTGTCTTGGCCGCCTCGGCAGGATCTTCACCGATCTGGGAGACCACGGCGCGGCCTACCCGTGTTTCGAGCGAGCACTGGCGATCCAGGAGCGGAACAACGGTGCCGCTTCCTGAGGTGGAAGCGGCACCGTTGTTGGTGTTACGCGACCTTGCCGGTCACCTCGAAGTCCGTGCCCGTGGGCGAGCGGCCCTCGAACTTGAGGTGGATCTGTTCCTCACCTTCCGCCTCGGTGTCGGCGATGGTCGGCACGTCGACCTCCACTGACGTCTGGCCCGGCGCGATGAACGTCCACAACTCGATGCCGGTGGACGACAACGGCCGCGACGGCAACGGTTCCTCGCCCGAGTTGTTGAGCAGCCACTCGGCGCTGACGTCCGTTGTGGACAGTTCGGCGCCCGAAGCGGGCGCCACCGGCCGGCCGATCAGCATGAAGCCCGAGTCGGCGACTTCCGACAGGGTGAGCTTCCACTTCAACGTCCCGCCTTCAACGACGCTGTCGGCGACCGGGGTGACGGAAAGCTTCGGCGCTGGGTCGTCGTTGCGGACGAGCAAGCCGCCGAACGCGGCGCCCACCACGGCGTTGTTGATGGCCACGACGCCGATCGGGTACTGGGTGTCGGCGCTCCACCTGGTGTTGGCCGTGTAGGTGATGGGCACCTCGGTCTGGTGCTCGCCCGGCTTGAGCGTCACGAGCTTGGTGGCCGGGGTGTTGGTCGCCGAGTCGCGGTAGAACAGGCGGACCGTGCGCGTGCCGCTGCCGGTGGCGGTCACGACGACGTTCTTGGTGACGGTGCCGGAGTCGCCTTCCAGAACCGAAGTCACGGTGGCGTCGACGCGGCCGAGGCGGGCCGGCACGACCGGGACGAGGCCCTTGTCGTAGCCGTGGGCGTCGATCAGCAGTGCCTCGCCCGCAGCCGACTCGGGAACGAGCTCGAGCGAAGCCGCCTGGCCGAGGTCGGCAGGCAGAGGAACGCGGACTTCCTGTGCCCACAACGCACTCAGGCGTGCGGTGCCCGGGAGGCCGGTCACCGACACCGCGCCCAGCGAGTGCTTCTGTCCACTTTGGTCAGTCACGGCGAAGGCGAAGCGGGTGGCCGGAGCGTTCGGCGGGACAGCCAGACGCAGTGCAAGCGAATGCGATCCGTGCAACGACACAGGTTCGGCCAGAGCAACGACACCCGCCTGGCCCGCCGAAGTCCACTTGAGCGCGACGGACTGGCGTTCCGGCTGCGTAGCGGCGAAGCGGAAGCGGACGAGGTGCGGCGAGCCGGAACCACACGAAGCAGCGGGATCCGCGGTCACCTGGGCGCAGACCCGTGCGCTGCCGGATGCGGCAGCAAGAGTGTCCGGCACGACGAACGGCTTGCGGTCGCCACCGACGGCGTGCGAGAGGACGCGGGCCGGATCGGCGGACGGGGCGCGGACGCCCGAGCCGTCGAGCAGCGGCAGCACCGACTCGTCACGGGCGAGGAACAGGTGGGCGGACGCCGCGATGTAGGTGGAGCCCGCGGCCTGTTGCTGGTCGGCGGTCAAACGCGTGGGAGCACCGGGAGCACACACGGGGTCCGGCTGCTGGCCCGGCCAGAAGTCGTCGGACGCCGGAGCCTCTGCCTGGCCAGGAGTCCACTCGCTGTTGAAGTAGTTGTGGTTCGCGCCGATCACGTACAGCGCGCTGTGCAACGCGGCGCCGCGCGAAACGCCGCGGGTCTGGTCAACGAACATCTGGCCCTGCAGGTCGGAGACGTCGCCGTCACAACCGGGCAGGAACGTCACGGACGGCACGTCGGGCTGCGGGTTGTGGCCGAAGATCGTGGGGCCGATCAGCACGTTGCCGCGGATGTGCCAGCGCACCGGGCCGCTGAAGCCGGTGTCGCCGGGCGGCGGGTTGATGCTGTCGGTCGCGGCGCGGTTGACGCCCTCACCACCGCGCGAGTGCCCTACCAGCAACACCTTCGACAGGTCAGCGGGCGCGGACTTGACCACGTCAGGCGCGTTGCCGTGGCCGGCCGACCAGTCAGCCCACTTCGCCAAATGCGTGCGCACCAACGACGAACGCCCCTGCGCACCCGCGTCGGCGGTCAGCGCGTCCTGCGCGTTGATGCCGTTGGCCGAGATCGACACGGTCACATAACCCTGTGACGCCAGCAGCTCCTGCGCCTTGAGGTAACCGCGGTGGCTCGGCACGGCGGTCAGACCCGCGGAGCACGGCCACTCCAGGGAGATCCGGTTCGGGTTCGTCTTGCTGTAGCAGGTGTAGTGCCGTCCGTGCAGGAAGAGCACCAGCGGCCGTTTGCCGTGGGCCCCCTCGGGCGCGACGACGACGGCGTCCATCTCGATCGGCGCCGCGTAGCCGGGCAGCTTGATCGGGTCGAGCGAGTACTCGCCCTTGGTGGTGGCGTACTTCCCGGGCTGGCCGGGATCGGCCTCCGCCTCCGGCGGCAACGCGGGCAGCTCCGGCACGGAGAGGTTCGCCGGCGGCGGCGGTGGTGGTGTCGCGGACGGCGTCACGTCCAGTCGCTTGCCCGCCGACCGCACCTGCAGCGCGGCGGGGTCCTTCAGCTGCGCGGTCAACGTGAACGTGCGCAGGTCGGCCGACTCGCGGGCCGTGCCGAGGAGCCGGTCACCCTCCCAGAACTCGACACCGGCGTCCGACACCGGCATCGGTGTGGGGGCTGTCCAGCGGATGCTGTCGCCCACGACCGCCCACCCCGGCGTCGACGGTGGTTCCGGTGCGGCCGCGGCCGGCAGCGCGGGTACGACCGCGGCCAGCACAGCGGATATCAGAAGCGCGACTGTTCGGCGCATGAGTGGAGTCCCCTCGAAAAGAGAAATACCACTCAGTTCTAGCGACGCCGGACAGCACGCGGCACGCCGTTCGGCCGCCGATCCGCCAATTAAAACAACGTCCAGACCTGGGTATTACGCCGTTCAGAGCAACCGCAGGGGATTTCCCTCACTTAACCCGCGCTTTTCCGGGGAAACGAAACATCACTTGTCTCTGATATCGGTGTCCCGCTCGTTCTGGCGCAGTTTGTTCCACGTGGAGGTCAGCTCAGCACGGATGCGCGCGACGCGGACCCCGAAGGCTTCACGGATCTCCTGGGCGTCCACCTCGTCAGGTGCGCCGTGGTCGGGGTGCTCGGCGGTCATGGCGAGCGGGGTACCTCTGAAGTGGACTCCCCCAAACGTGCTCCCCGTCACTCCTTAGGATCGAACAGGTGAGCACCCACCTCTACCTGCTGCGGCACGGCCAGACCGAGTGGTCCGAGACCGGCAGGCACACGGGACGCACTGACATCGAGCTGACGCCCGAGGGCGAGCAGCAGGCACGCCGCGCGGGCGCCACGCTCGCCCGGCTGAGGGGAACCGACCAGGCCCCCGCGCTCGTGCTGACGAGCCCACGGCAGCGCGCCACCAGAACGGCGGAGCTCGCCGGCCTGGAGGTCAACGCGACCACCGAGGACCTCGCCGAGTGGGACTACGGCGACTACGAGGGCATCACGACGCCCCAGATCCGCGAGCGCGTGCCGGGGTGGACCGTCTGGACGCACCCGATGCCGAACGGCGAGACGCACGCCGAGGTGCAGGACAGAGCCCGCAAGGTGCTCGCCGAGGTGCGCAAGATCCTGCCCGGCGGCGACGTCGTGCTGGTGGGCCACGGGCACTTCAGCCGCGTGCTGATCGCGGGGTGGCTGGGTCTCGCGCCCGACCAGGGTGTCCACTTCGGACTGGACCCGGCCGGCATCTGCCAGCTGGGCGACGAGCGGGGCGACCCGCAGGTGCGCAGGCTCAACGTTCCGGCATGGGAGATCTGATGATCCGACGGGTAGAAGCGCGTGACGTCGACGCGGTGGTCGAGCTGGTGCACGAGCTGGCGCTGTACGAACGGGCGCCCGAGCAGTGCCACCTCACGTCGGAGCAGCTGCACACAGCTCTGTTCGGCGAGAACCCGGCGCTGTTCGGTCACGTGGCCGAAGTGGACGGTCGGGTCGTCGGGATCGCGTTGTGGTTCCTCAACTTCTCGACCTGGGACGGCGTGCACGGCATCTACCTCGAAGACCTCTACGTCACGCCGGACCAGCGCGGCAACGGCCTGGGCAAGCAACTGCTGGAAACACTCGCCCAGGAGTGCGTCGCCCGCGGCTACACGCGGCTGCAGTGGTGGGTCCTCAACTGGAACGAGCCTTCGATCGGTTTCTACAAGTCGCTGGGAGCCGTCCCAATGGACGAGTGGACAGTGATGCGAGTGGCCGAAGAAGCGCTGCAGAAGCTCGGCTCATCACTCTGAAGGTTGACGGAAGGTCTCAAAAGGCTCACGAAACGGGTATTCCACACAGGACAGGTCCACGGTCCTGGCAGCGTCCCCGCTCGCCGATCCCCCGGCACCAAAAGTAAGCGTGGAAAGAGGAAAGACCGTGGGCACTGACCCGACTACCGACATCGACCCGTCCGCCGCCGCAGGCATCGGCATCGTCGGCACGATCATCTACCTGGCCTTCATCGTCTTCGGCGTCGTCGTCTTCTGGAAGACGTTCGCGAAGGCCGGTCAGCCGGGCTGGGCGGCGATCATCCCGTTCTACAACATCTACGTGTGGCTGAAGGTCGCGGGCCGTCCCGGCTGGTGGATCATCCTGATGCTGATCCCGGTCGTGAACATCATCATCGCGCTGATCGTCTCGATGGACATCTCGAAGTCCTTCGGCAAGGACTCCGTCTTCGGTGTCGTCGGCCTGTGGCTGTTCAGCATCATCGGCTACGCGATCCTCGCGTTCGGTGGCGCGCAGTACCAGGGTCCGGCCGCGCTGGTGGGCCAGCAGGGCGCCTACCGGGGCTGATCCCCGCTTGAGCCAGGCCGGGCCCGAAGTCACCCCTGTACTTCAGGCCCGGCCTTACACTATGGTCGAGAATGAAATCGTTTTCAGAACGTTTCAGACGCCGAGCTGCCGCCGCCCTCGACGCAGGACGAGGAAGGACCTCTCAACGATGAGGCGTCGACTGACCGGCGCGTTCTTCGCGCTAGCGGTGGTCGTGGCACCGGTGGGCGTGGCGAAGGCGGCCAGCTTCAACGTGAAGGACTACGGCGCGAAGGGCGACGGCAAGGCGATCGACTCGGTCGCCATCGACAAGGCGATCGCGGCGGCGTCGTCGGCTGTCGGCGGGGTCGTCGAGATCCCGCCCGGCACGTACCTGTCGCGCTCGATCCACCTCAAGAGCAACGTCACCATCAACCTCCAGCAGGGCGCGCGAATCGTGGCGTCCGGCAGCGGCATCGACGCACCGGAGTCCAACCCGAACTCCAAGTACCAGGACTTCGGCCACAGCCACTTCCGCAACGCGCTGCTGTGGGGCGAGAACGTCGAGAACGTGAGCTTCACCGGCAAGGGCGTCATCGACGGCGCCAACAAGCTGGAGACCGGCGAGAACATCCCGGCGGGCAAGGGCGACAAGATGCTCTCGCTCAAGTTCTGCAAGAACGTCAACATCACCGATGTGACGTTCCGCGAAGCCGGCCACTTCGCCATCATCACCAACGGCTGCAACGGGATGAAGCTCGACCGCATCACCGTCGACTCGCCCGACGACCGCGACGGCATCAACTTCATCAACAGCTCCAACGTGGAGCTCTCGAACTCTGTTGTCGTGGCCAGCGACGACGCGGTGGCGTTCAAGTCCGACTTCGCCACCGGCAAGACTTTTGTGTCGGAGAACAACGTCGTCCGCGACTCCACGATCCAGTCGACGGAGAACAACGCCATCCAGTTCGGCTCGGAGACCTGCGGCAGCTTCAAGAACATCCAGTTCCGCAACCTCAAGGTCACCGGCGCCTCGAAGGCGGGCCTCGGCATGGTGTCGATGGACGGCGCGGTCATCGAAGACGTGCTGTACGACAACATCCAGCTCACCAAGACCGCCTCGCCGATCTTCATCCACATCGGCAAGCGCGGCCGCTGCCCGAACTCGCCGCCCACCGGCAAGATCCGCAACATCACCTACCGCAACATCACCGGCACGAACCTGACCGCACCGCGCGACATCCCGGGCGACCCCGAGTACGCGTCCACGATCTCCGGCCGCTCGGACTCGAAGATCACCGGTCTGACGTTCGACAACGTGCGGCTGACCGTTCCCGGCGGTCACGGTGAGGGCGACTCGTCGAAGAACCCGCCGGAGGTCTCCGGTGAATACCCGCCGCGGATCTTCGGAGTGCGGCCGGCGTTCGGGTTCTGGATTCGCAACGCTGTCGACGTGAAGTTCCTGAACAGCACCATCGAGTTCGACAAGAACGACGGGCGGCCCGCCATCACGACGGACAGCGTCACCGGTGTGTCCTTGACCGGCGTCAAGGTCGAGCGCAGCACCGGGGCGAACGATCTGCAGTGGCGCAAGAGCAGCGGCACGTCGGTCACGAACAGCACCACCACTTCGGGGCAGGCGCTGCGAGCCAAGACCAGCTAGCTCCGGCGAGTCGGCGGACGCCTTCCGGGGTGAGCGGCTCGCGATCGCACGAAAGCGCACACGGCTAGGGCCCCGCCCTCCTCGGGGGCCAGACCGGCCAATAAGGACCCTAGCCGCGAAAACCGCCTGTCAACCCACCACTCGGCGATCTGTGGACAACTCGCTGCGGCGCGATCGGCCACGGCGAGTTGTCCACAGATCGGCTAACGGCGTCTTGACAGCGCGCCCTCGCCGCTAAATTTGGGTCTTGGCCTAGTGGTGGTCAGTCCCCCGTGGAGGGCGGGGTCTGAACGTCACCACCACTTCGGGGCAGGCGCTGCGAGCCAAGACCAGCTAGACAGGAAGGCGTGACAACCTTCTGGGACGAGCAGGCGGCGACCTTCGACGAAGAACCGGACCACGGTCTGCGAGATGCGGGCGTGCGAGCAGCATGGGCGGAGTTGTTGCTGCCACTGATGCCATCCGCTTCGTCGGAGGTCGTCGACCTCGGTTGCGGCACCGGAAGTCTCGCGGTGCTGCTGGCCGAGGCCGGGCACCGCGTCCGGGGCGTCGACCTCGCCGAGCGCATGGTCGAGGCCGCCACCGCGAAGGCCAGGGCGGCAGGAACAACAGCCGAGTTCGTGCAGGGCGACGCGGCCGAGCCTCCTTACGCGCCAGCATCCGCGGACGTGGTGCTGGCGCGGCACGTGCTGTGGGCACTGCCGGACCCGGCGGCCGCGCTCAAGGCCTGGGTACGGCTTCTCAAACCGAACGGACGGCTCGTCCTGGTGGAAGGCCATTGGTCGACGGGTTCAGGCCTCAAACCGGCGGAGTGCGAGGCTCTCGTCAGCGAGGTCCGCGAGCATGCCGCGATCACGCCGCTGCGAGACAAAGCGTTGTGGGGGCGTGAGATCGACGACGAGCGGTACCTGCTCGTCAGCCTGCAATGACCCCGACCGCGCCATAGGTAGAAGCGTCAGCTGCGGCGGACGTGCCGGGTAGTTCCCCGTCCGCCCTCCAGTGCGCCGCGAGCACCAGCCCGGGCTCGAGCAGCTGCAGCCCGCTCAAGAACTCCTCGATGTCCTGCTTGGACCGCGGCACCAGCTCGGACCCCATCCCGTCCGACAGGTCGATCAGCTTGTCCACCAGGGCGGGCTCGACATCGCGGGTCAGGTGCGTCAACGCCAGCACGCTGCCCTCGCACAACGCCGCGCGATACCGGGCCACCACACCGGCCGGTTCGAGGTGGATGTACGGGAGGATGCCGACCATCAGCACGGCGGTCGGCTTGGTGAAGTCGATCAGGCGGCGTGTCTCGGGATGTCTCAGAACAGCGCCGACGTCGCAGATGTCGGCTTGCACGATGGCGGCGCTCAGGTTGTCGCGCAGCATGGTGCGGGAGTGGGCCACGGCCACCGGGTCGTGGTCGACGTAGACGACGTTGCACGACGGATCAAGCGACTGGGCCACCTCGTGCACGTTGCCCGCGGTCGGGATGCCGCTGCCGAGATCGAGGAACTGGCGAATACCCATCTCCTCGACGCACAGGCGCACCACGCGGCGTGAGAAGGAGCGGATCGTGCGGGCCATTTCGGCTACCGGGAAGCGGCGAATGGTTTCCTCGGCCAGGGTGCGGTCGATCGCGAAGTTGTGCGCGCCGCCGAGGTAGTAGTCGAAGAGGCGGGCGACATTTGGGCGTTCGGAATCGCCGTTTGTCGTCACCCGCTGCGGGCCGTCCTGCACTGCGCACCTCACCCTGCTCCCGAGCGGCGCGAACGCTGGCAGCACGGTAACTGGCTACTCCGTTCGTGTCCATCCACCATTCGTGAACACGCAGGGTGATGGCCCCCGGCCGGAGCCGAGGGCCATCGCAGGGTTACCGCTGGTCAAACAGGTCAGACGCCCGCGTACTGGCGGATCCAGGAGCGGTAGGCGCCGACGTGGGTGTAGTTGGAGCGCGTGGAGCGGTCCGAGGTGGAGGCGACGCCGACCTGCTTGCCGTTCGAGCTGAACATCGGGCCACCGGAGTCACCGCCCGCCGCGATGCCGTCGACGCGCGTGACGGACACCGCGCGACCGCCGCGGTAGTCCTGGCCGTTGACGGACGTGACGCGGGTGTTCGCGACCTTCAGGTAGCGCGACTGGCAGTTGATCTCCGGCTGGTTGGTGCAGGTGGCGCCCCAGCCGTAGAGCTTGGCGGTCTGGCCGACCGCCACGTCCGACGTCGTGCCGAGTGGGGAGAACGGCGTGTTCAACGTCGTGTTGACCTTGACCAGGGCCAGGTCGACAGAGGGGTGCTTGATGATCTGCGTGCCGGTGACGAACTGGCCGCCGGACGTCTGGTCCAGGCTGCCGACGCGGAACGTGTACGTGCCGGCCGACGCCACGCAGTGCTCAGCGGTCAGGATCCACTGAGGTGCGATCTTCGTCGCGGAGCAGTTCTCGCGGCCGTTCACGAACAAACGGGCCGCGTAGGGGAAGTTCGTCGCGTTGCCGCCGCCGATGATCATCGGCGACATGTCCGGCTCCTCCGGAGCTGCGGACGCGACAGGAGCGAGGGTGAGCGCTGCCAGGAAAGCGCCCGCGATCGCGGTCAGAACACGCATGGTTGGTCACCTCGTGAGTGCAGGGAGTGGTTAAGCAACCACGCACAGCTTCACTCGGACGTGTGACCGTGACCACCCTCCGTTAGTCGGCTTTGTCACCTTCGTTCACATCCGCCAGACCCATCGCCCACTGGCGACCGTCGCGGGTGAACAGCAACACGAGCACCACTACGCAGTAGATACCGCCCAACGAGCCCAGCAACTGTTGCTCCGACGGCCCGTACGCGTACCAAGCACAGCCGAGCAGCAGCAGCTGCGTGACGACCACGGGCGTGCGCGCGCCGTGATGGCCGCGGAACAACATCACCGACGCGAAGATCACCCCGCCGAACCAGAGCACGAGCACGCCGGCGGCGCCGAGGATCGGGCCGCCGGAAGCAGCGCCCTGGATCACCCGGACGACGAGCGCGACAGCCAGCGCGATACCGCCCAGGCCCTGCAGAAAGGTGAGCGCGGCGGCGACGCGGACCGAGCGCGGTGCAGTGGTCACGGAAGACCTTTCCTCACGTTCTGTACTGGTCACGGATCGTAGGCCACCCGGTCGGAGGTCTCGCCGAGCACGTCCGCCGGGGGAAGATCAAGGGGCCTTCAGCGAGCCGGCGGTCGTCCGGGGTGCACTCGTCTGCGAGGCGCACGCAGTGCGAGCGGAAGGGAGATTTGGGCCACTTTCGTGAGGCTGGAGCCACCCTTAGGGAGGACATGCGCGCGGCTGACCGTCACGCACTGTCTTACTCTCAAGTAGTGCGCGCTCTTCTCGTGGTGAACCCGCAGGCGACTACAACAACGCCGGCGGGCCGTGACGTGTTGGCGCACGCGCTCGCCAGCGACGTGAAGCTCGAGGTCATCCAGACCTCCTACCGGGGCCACGCGGCGGACGCGGCGAGCAAGGCCGCGGAGGACGGGTTCGACCTGATCATCGCCCACGGCGGCGACGGCACGGTGAACGAGGTCGTCAACGGCATCCTGCGCGGCGGCCCCCGCCCCGACAAGCCGATGCTCGGCGTCGTGCCCGGCGGTTCGGCCAACGTCTTCGCGGGCGCGCTCGGCATCCCGCGCGACCCCGTCGAGGCCACGCACGTCCTGCTGCAGTCGATCGAGAACGGCACCAAGCGCCGGATCGGGCTCGGCCAGGTCTTCGCGGACGTCGTCGAGGGCGGCAAGGGCCGCTGGTTCACCTTCAACGCGGGCATGGGCCTCGACGCCGACGTCGTCGCGGGCGTGGAACGCAAGCGCGCCAAGGGCCACAACGCGAGCCCCACTCTCTATCTGGCCGTCGCGCTCGGCGCTTATGCGCAGAACGTCCGCAAGCCGCAGCGCTTCACGGTCGAGGTTCCCGACGAAGCACCGTTCAACGACGTCGGCATGGTGTTCGTGTCGAACACCGACCCGTGGACGTACTTCGGCGACAAGGCGATCCAGCTCAACCCGAGCACGTCGTTCGACGGCGGCCTCGGCCTTAGTGCGCTGAAGACCCTTCGTGTTCCCACGGTCGGGCGCTACATCGCCCAGATCCTCGCGACGGGCAATCCGAAGAGCGGGAATCTCGTTCGGCGTGATGACGTGGGTTATGTCAGAGTGAAGTGCGAGGAGCCCGCCAACCTCCAGGTCGACGGTGATTTCCTCGGCAAGACGACTGCGGTGGAGTTCCGGGCAGTCCCCGACGCGTTGACTGTTGCCGTATAAGCAACTTGACAGTCCGTGATCGGTTCGTGACTGTCTCGGTATCGACCCGCGATGTACTGCAGTCGAGTGACAGCAGAGCGTGAAACCCCAGGTGAACGCTGTCGATCTTTTGGGTGAGTTCACTCACCGGGTCAGTGCTAACCCCTTGACATCCCAGCCGTTCGTGAAAGCATTCACAAGCACCCCAAAACGACCGCTGACAACCGGCGTGCCCTTGTGCGCGCCTAGCTGAGGAGTAGTTCCAATGGACTGGCGCCACCGCGCGATCTGCCGCGACGAGGACCCCGAGCTGTTCTTCCCCGTTGGGAACAGTGGTCCCGCGCTGCTTCAGATCGCCGAGGCGAAGACCGTCTGCCGCCGTTGCCCCGTCGTCTCCGACTGCCTCGCGTGGGCACTGGAGAGCGGCCAGGACGCCGGCGTCTGGGGCGGGATGAGCGAAGACGAGCGCCGCGCTCTCAAGCGCCGCAACGCCCGCACGCGGGCCCGCAGCAACGCCTGAGCAGGCAGTTAGCCGCGAACACTACATATAAGAAGAAGCCCGACACCGTGCCAGGTGTCGGGCTTTTTCTTTGTTTGCACACCCTCCCGCATGACCACGTGAGACCGCTGAGGCTGGTCGTCACGTGTGCACGGCGTTAGTTTAGCGCCGCCCTCTGAGCGGCACGCGCAGGACCGCCTCTGTACCGCCTCGGGGCCGCCGCCGCAAGCTCAACGAGCCTCTCAATTCGGAATCGACAAGGGTCCGAACGATCTGCAGACCGAGACGATCCGTGCGCTCCAGGGAGAAACCGGGCGGAAGCCCCTTGCCGTCGTCGGTGATCGACACGTCGAGCCATTTGGCGGACCGCTCGGAGTGCACGACGACCTCTCCGCGCTGGCCAGGGGCGTAAGCGTGCTCGAAGGCGTTCTGCACGAGCTCGGTCAGCACCATCACCAGCGGGGTCGCGATCTCGGCCGGCACGATCCCGAACCCACCCTCGCGGCGCACGCTCACCTGGGTCTCGGTGACCGCCACGTCGCCCATCATCGGGATCACCTTGTCGACCACGTCGTCAAGATCGACTCGCTCGTCCACGGACATCGACAGCGTCTCGTGAACCAGTGCGATGGAAGTCACACGGCGCACCGACTCGGCCAGCGCCTCCTTGGCCTCCGGGTTGTTCAACCTGCGGCTTTGCAGCCTCAGCAGGGCCGCCACGGTCTGCAGGTTGTTCTTCACCCGATGGTGGATCTCGCGGATCGTGGCGTCTTTCGACATCAACGCACGGTCGCGGCGACGCACTTCGGTGACATCGCGGCACAACACGATCGCGCCCGCGGCCTGCCCGCGTGGCCTCAAGGGCAACGCGCGGAACAGCACCGCCGCACCACGTCGTGACTCGGCTTCCATGCGCATCGACGGCTGGCCTTCCAGCGCCTGCCGGATGCGCTGGGCGACCTCGGTGGCATCGAACGGATCGCCGATGAGGCTGCGGGTGAGCGGTGCGAGGTGCACTCCCACCAGGTCTGATGCGTGCCCCATGCGGTGGTACGCCGACAGGGCGTTCGGCGACGCGAACACCACCGCGCCGGACGGATCGAGCCTGATCAGGCCGTCACCGACGCGCGGGCTGGTGTGCACGTCCGGCGACGGTTCTGGCGCCGGGAACGTGCCGTCCGCGATCATCTGGCACAGGTCGGCGGCACTGCCGAGGTAGGAGATCTCCAACGGCGACGGCACCCGCGGCACCGCCAGGTTCGTGCTGCGGCTCAGCACCGCGATGACCTGGCCGCCCAGCCGCACCGGGATGGTCTCGCGCCGCACCGGCACGCCCAGGTGCCAGCGCGGGTCCTCCTCGCGGCAGATCCGCGACTCGTCGATGGCCCGGCGCAGCTGCGGGTGTTCCTCGGTGTCGACCTCGCTGCCGACCACGTCCTCGGGGTGCGCGGTCGGTGCCGTCGTGGGACGGGCCTGCGCGACGCAGAGGAACCTGTTGTGGTCCAGCGGCACCCACATGTTGAAGTCCGCGAAGGACAGGTCGGAGAGGAGTTGCCACTCCGCGACCACCAGCTGGAGGTGGTCGGCGGCGGCGCCGGAGAGCTTGGTGTGCTCGGCCAGCAGGTCCGTGAGCGTTGACAGAACTCCTCCATGAGAAACTGGTAGGTGAAGCAGTTCTGATCCTAGGAGACTCCCATGTCGAAGCGTGCTCGCAAGCGCCGCGACCGCAAAAAGGGCGGCGCCAACCGAGGCAAGCGCCCCAACGCCTGAGTGCTGCGAAAAGGCCTGGACACCGACACGGTGACCAGGCCTTTTTGTCGTTCAGGGTTCGTTCGGGGGCGAGGACCTCAGCCCTCGGTGCGAATCTCCACGATCGTCGCCCGGATGCGCGCCTTCAGCTCCGACGGGGCGAGATCCCCACCGCACTTGCGCGCGAGCAGCGCCTTGAGGTGCTCCTCCAGCCCGAACTGCTCCAGGCACGGATGGCACTCGTCGAGGTGCGTCTGCAGTGCCTCGCGCCGGGTCTGGTCGCATTCCTGGTCCAGGAACAGCCAGACCTCGCTCAGCACCTCTGAGCAGTCGGTGTCGTGGGGTTCGCCGCAGTTCATGACGCGTCTCCGTTGCTGCCGTTGCCGCTACGGAGGAAACCGCGCTCGCGGGCGGTGTCCGCCAGCATGTCGCGGAGCTGGCGACGGCCCCGGTGCAACCGGGACATCACCGTGCCGATCGGGGTGCCCATGATGTCTGCGATCTCCTTGTACGCGAAGCCTTCGACATCGGCGAGGTAGACCGCGATCCGGAACTCCTCCGGCAACCGCTGCAATGCTTCCTTGACGTCGCTGTCGGGCAGGTTGTCGAGTGCCTCGACCTCGGCGCTGCGCAGCCCGGACGAGGTGTGGCTCTCCGCCTGCGCCAGCTGCCAGTCCGTGATCTCGTCGGTCGGCTGCTGAATCGGCTGGCGCTGCTTCTTGCGGTAGCCGTTGATGTAGGTGTTCGTCAGGATCCGGTACAGCCAGGCCTTGAGGTTCGTGCCCTCCGAGAAGGACGCGAACGCCGAGTAGGCCTTGAGGAACGTCTCCTGCACCAGGTCCTCGGCATCAGCCGGGTTGCGCGTCATGCGCAGGGCTGCCGAGTACAGCTGGTCGAGCATCGGCATGGCGTCGCGCTCGAACCGCGCGGCTCGCTCCGCCGTCGTCTCCGTCGTGCCGGTGGCGGGCACCGCGCTCCCTTCCCACTGGTTCTGGGTCGGGACCGACAATACGCGGGGCCGCTCGAGCGTGTTCGTCACCACGTCCTGGGTAACAACAGAGGTGCTGGTAGTAATTCCGCATGGCCGGACGTGGGACGCCCGCCACAGCGCTGCTGGACAAGCAGCGGGTGGCGCACACCTTGCACTCGTACGAGCACGACCCCCGCCACGAGTCCTACGGGCTGGAGGCGGCCGAGGCGCTCGGGCTGGTGCCGGGCCGCGTGTTCAAGACGCTCGTCGCCGAAGTGGACGGCAAGCTCGCGGTCGGCGTCGTGCCGGTGACGGGGCAGCTCGACCTGAAGGGTCTGGCGGCTGCTCTCAAGGGCAAGAAGGCGAAGATGGCCGTGGTCGCCGACGCCGAACGCGCGACGGGTTATGTGGCCGGTGGCATCTCACCGTTGGGGCAGAAGAAGAGGCTGCCGGTCGTCATCGACTCGTCGGCTTTGGAGTTCGAGACGGTGTTCTGCAGTGCCGGCAGGCGTGGGCTCGAAGTCGAGATCACGCCTGCCGAACTGGTTCGCCTGACTTCGGCCGTGGTGGCCGCGATCAGCGCTTAGCCGACCGGCTCCATCAGGTCGCCGACCCGGACGAGCGCGCCGATGCTCGACGGCCAGGCCACGGTGACCTGATCTCCCAGGCTGCCCTGGCCCGGCAGGTTGAACTGGATGGACGCGGGCGTCACCCGCGGACCTTGGATCTGCGAGGCCACGTAGACGGCGGCCTCGCGGAACCCTTCGACCGGCACTTCGACGTAGTGCCCGGTCTGGCCCCCTGCCAGCTGGAGGTTCATGTCCTGCCCCTCGGCGTCGAGGAAGCGCACGTTGCTGAGGGAGCCGCCGATCTTGCAGGAGACACCCTCAGCAGGAGCGAACCTCATCCAGTGCGCCGTGGTGCCCGCCGACGGGGAGTTCATCCGGTGGGCGCTGATCACCAGGTCACCGCCGGTGCACCACGGAGTTTCCGCTTGGGCCGCAACGGTTCCCGTGGCAGCCACGAGAGCTGCTCCAGCCAGGGCGAGAGCGGTCTTGCCAAATGTGTGCACGTGTTTCTCCCCGAATACGTGTCGATCTGGACATCCCCTACACCCCGGTGACGCCCATGATCCGCACTCGGTTGCACCGAAACGTTAGAACGTTTCAACCACTATTCGCCGACCTCGCCGTCGATCGCCTCGCGCAGCAGGTCCGCGTGGCCGTTGTGGCGGGAGTACTCCTCGACCATGTGGGTCAGGATCCAGCGCAGGCTCACCTTCTTGCCGTCCGCCCACGGTGCGCGCTTGCTGAGCTGACCGAGGTCGCCGGTCGCGAGGGCTTCCTCGACGCATTTGCGGGCGCGCTCGACGTCGTCCTGCCAGAGCGCTTTGAGCTGCTCCGGGGTGTCCCGCGCGGCCGAGTGCCAGTCCCAGTCGTTGTCGGCCTTCCAGTCGACGCTCGCCCACGGCTCCAGCGGCTCGCGGTCGTGCAGCACGGTGTGGAACCACTGCTGCTCGACGTACGCGAGGTGCTTGAGCAGGCCGCCGAGCGTCATCGACGACTTCGCGGTGGTCTGGTTGAGCTGCTCCGCGGTGAGGCCGCCGGTCTTCCACGCGAGGGTGGCGCGGTGGAACTCCAGGAAGCCGGTCAAGGTCGCGAGCTCGTCGCCGTCCATCGGTGGTTCGGGACGGTCGCGGCGGTCGAAGTCGGTCATGAGCGCGATCACAGCTCATTGCGTACAGTGCCACCACATGGTCTAGACCACACGTGGAGGCAGGCATGCGCATCCTCGATCTCGACCGCACCGGGCTCGCCGCCCTCAGGGGTGCCGACCTCACGCGGGCCGTGGCCGCGTCCGAGGGCAGGACCATGGTCGCGGAGGTGTTCGCGGACCGTGCCGCGCTGTCGTTCGACGGCCAGACCGGTGTGCACAACGCCGAGCTGATGGCCGCGTTCGGTGCCGACGTCATCGTGCTGAACATGATCGACCGGGTCTGGGACGGCACGACGTTCCGCTTCCCCGGCCTCGGCGAGCTGCCGAGCCTGGCCGCCGTCGCCGCGAAGATCGGCCGTCCGATCGGCGTCAACCTGGAGCCCGGCACCGTTCCCGAGCTGCGCAAAGCCACCCGGGACAACGCCGCGCGGCTCGCGGACTCCGGTGCCGCGCTGATCGTGCTGACCGCGAACCCCAGCACGGACGGGACGCTCGACGGCATGGCGCGCGCGACCGAGCAGCTCAAGACCGATGCCGCCCTGTGGGTCGGGAAGATGCACCACGCCGGGCACCCCGAGCCGATCACCGCGCGGAAGCTCGTGAACCTCGTCGACGCGGGCGCGGACGGCGTGATCCTGCCGATTCCCGGCACGTTGCCCGGCATCACTCGCGAAGCCGCGGCCGAAGCCGTCGCCGCCGTGCACGAGAGAGGTGCCGTGGTCATGGGCGCGATCGGCACGTCACAGGAGGGCGCGCACACCAACGTGGTGCCGCAGCTGGCCCTCACCGCCAAGGAGATCGGGGTCGACGCGCATCACATCGGCGACTGCTTCCTGCCGGGCATGGGCGACCCCGAGCTGCTCTACGCGTACTCGGTGGCCGTCAGGGGGCGCCGGCACACGTGGACCCGGATGGCGCGTTAGTCCAACGGCCTGAGCACGCGGTCCAGCCACTCGCCAACGGATCGGCCCACGTCCGACACGGACGCCTTCAGCGAGTGGTCGCCCTTCAGCAACACGACCTCGCGGTGCTTTGACCGTTCCGGCTGGCCGAACGGGTCGTTCTCGCCCTGCACGACCAGCGTGGCGACCTCGACGCCGTCCAGCTCGGCCATCCGCGACTTCTCCGGCTTGCCCGGCGGGTGCACCGGGAACGCGAGGCACAGCACCGCGACCGCCTGGCCCTCGATCGACGTCCGGCAGGCCACCCGCGCACCCGACGACCGGCCCCCGAACACCAGGGGCAGGCCGTCGAACCAGCGTTCGCCCAGGTCGTCGACCACGGACAGCCACGCGGTGTCGAGCTGGTTGGCCGGTGCGGGCGCACGGCGGCCGGCGACGCGGTAGGGCTGTTCGATCAGGGCCACGTGCACGCCGACGGAGTTCGCGGCGTGGCACGCGGCGACCAGATCCGGGGCCTCGACGCCACCACCGGCGCCGTGGCCGAGCAGAAGTGCCGCACGCGGTTCGTGGGCACAGTGCAGTGAGGCCCTCGCGGGGCCGTGCGGCGTGTCCACCAACAGCGTTGTCACGACTGCTCGAACAACGTGGGTGCAGGCTTCTCGTCCTCAGTCAGCGAGACGCGGTCCATCAGGTGCGGGTTGTTGTTCTTCACGCTGTTCACCTCGGTCGACACCGGACGCAGTTCCAACGCGTCGACGATCGACGGGTCCGGCGCCAGCAGCCCGGACGGGTCCTGCGACGTCGGGTCGAGCCACGCCGACCATCGGTCCTGAGGCAGCAGCAACGGCATGCGGTTGTGCACCTCGGTCAACGCACCGATGGCGTCCGTCGTCAGCACCGCGCACGTGACGGTCGGAACGTCGTCCTTCCACCACACGGACCAGATGCCGGCCATCGCCAGCGAAGCGTCATCTCCGAGCGTCATGAAGTACGGCTGTTTGCGCCCCTCGCCCGGCTGCCATTCGTACCAGCCGGTGGCGGGGATGATGCAGCGGCGCTTCATCGCGGACTGCTTGTACGCGGGCTTCTCCAGCACGCTCTCGGCCCGCGCGTTGATCATCTTGGCCGCGCCGGACAGGTCTTTCGCCCAGTGCGGGACCAAGCCCCAGCGCATCACGCGGATGCTGCGCTCGATGTCCTCGTTGTCAGCGTCTTCTGCGGGTTTGCGCTCGACCACCGCCATGACGTGCTTGGTGGGAGCGATGTTGTAGTCCGCGCCCGGCGCCTCGTCGCCGGTCCCGTCCACCGCGTCGAACTCGGCCGCCAGCAGCGCCGGGTCCTTGGTGGAGGCGTACCTACCGCACAAAACCGATCACCTCCGAAGTCGTCATCGTCGCACGTCGGGAACACCTGTGCGAGCCGCCCCAGTGCCGATGCGGGATCATTCAGGCATGACTCAGCACTGGTCAGCCCCCAGCGCGTCCGGCCCAGTCCACTCGACGGTGCCGGTGCCCGGCTCGAAGTCGATCACGAACCGCGTTCTGGTGCTCGCGGCGCTGGCCGACGGGCCGTCGACCGTGCACGCACCGTTGCGCAGCCGGGACACCGTGTTGATGGCTGCCGCGCTCTCGTCGCTGGGCGTGAACTTCGCCGATCGCGAGGACGGCGGCTGGGACGTCATGCCCGGTCTGCTGCGCGGTCCGGCCGACGTCGACTGCGGTCTCGCGGGGACGGTGATGCGGTTCCTGCCGCCCGCCGCCGCGCTGGCCGAGGGCGAGATCAGGTTCGACGGTGACCCGCACGCGCGGCTGCGGCCGATGGCGACGGTGCTGAGTGCGTTGCGCTCGCTGGGTGCTGAAATCGACGGTGACGCGCTGCCGTTCACGTTGCACGGCACGGGTTCGCTGCCCGGTGGTGAGGTGACGATCGACGCGTCCGGGTCGTCGCAGTTCGTCTCGGGGCTGCTTTTGAGCGCCGCGCGGTACGACAAGGGCGTGACGGTGCGGCACGACGGCAAGCCCGTGCCTTCGTTGCCGCACATCGACATGACGGTCCAGACGCTGCGCTCGGTCGGCGTGCGGGTGGAGACCGACGCGAACCTGTGGCACGTCGAACCCGGCACGATCGCGGCCCGCACGTGGCACGTGGAGCCCGACCTGTCGAACGCGACGGTGTTCCTGGCGGCGGCCGCGGTGACCGGTGGCGAGGTGACGATCCCGCACTGGCCGGCGGAGACCACCCAGCCCGGTGACTCGGTGCGCGGGATTCTGGAGCGGATGGGCTGCACGGTTTCGGTTTCCGAGCACGGGTTGACCGTGCGGGGGCCGTCGAAGCTGTCCGGTTTGGACATCGACCTGCGCGACGAGAGCGAGCTGACGCCGACGGTCGCGGCGCTGGCGGCGTTGGCCGAGGGGCAGACGATCATCCGCGGTGTCGCGCACATCCGCGGCCACGAGACGGACCGGATCGCGGCGCTGGTCAACGAGATCAACGCGTTGGGCGGCAACGCTTCCGAGACCGAGGACGGTCTGATCATCAACCCGGTGCCACTGCGCGGTGGTGTCTGGAAGGCCTACGCGGACCACCGGATGGCGACCGCGGGCGCGATCATCGGGCTGGTGGTGCCGGGCGTCTCCGTCGACGACATCGGGTCGACCACGAAGACGATCCCCGACTTCCCCGGGATGTGGAACACGATGCTCGGCGGGGGCGCGTAGCAGTGAGCAAGCAGGACTGGCGCAAGCTCGACGAGTCCGACGTGCGCGTGCGCCCCGGCAAGGGGACGCGGCCGCGCAGCAAGAGGCGGCCGGAACACGCCGACGCCGAGACCGCGATGGTCATCGGCGTGGACCGCGGCCGCTGGACGTGCGCGATGGAGTCCGGTGCCGTCGTCACCGCGATGCGTGCGCGCGAACTGGGCCGCACGCCCGTGGTGGTGGGCGACCAGGTCGGCATCGTCGGGGACACGTCGGGCCAGCCGGACACGCTGGCCCGCATCGTGCGCGTCGAGGAACGCACGTCGGTGCTGCGCCGGACCGCGGACGACACCGACCCGTTCGAACGCGTCGTCGTCGCCAACGCCTCCCAGCTCATCATGGTCGTGGCACTGGCGGATCCGCCGCCGCGCACGGGTTTCATCGACCGGTGCCTGGTCGCCGCCTATGCCGGTGGCCTGGAACCGGTGCTGTGCCTGACGAAGTCCGACCTGGCGTCCGCGGACTCGTTGCTGGCGCTGTACACCGAGCTCGACGTGCCGGTGATCGTGACGCGGTTCGACGAGGAACCGGCAGAGCTGCGCGCGCGGCTGGCGGACACGGTGTCGTGCCTGATCGGCCACTCCGGCGTCGGCAAGTCCACTTTGGTCAACCGCCTGGTGCCCGACGCGAACCGCGCGGTGGGCGTGGTGTCCGGCGTCGGCAAGGGCCGGCACACCTCGACGCAGGCCGTGGCGCTGCGGTTGCCCGAGGGCGGCTGGGTCGTGGACACGCCGGGCATCCGCTCGTTCGGCCTCGCGCACATCACGCCGGACGACATCGTGAAGGCGTTCCCGGACTTCGCCGAAGCCGCCGAGGAGTGCCCGCCCGGCTGCGGCCACCTCGGCGCGCCCGAGGACCCCGGCTGCATGCTGGACGAGCTGGTGCCGGACGCGCCGGGGCGGCTCACGTCGTTGCGGCGGCTGCTGGCGTCGCGTGCCGGTATGGACGACTACACGGACGGAGCTGGCACACTTCCGGAGTGAACAGGTATCTGGGGGTTCTGGCGTTGGTGGCCGCGCTGGCAGCCTGCTCCACCCCGCCGCCCGCGCCGCCGAAGTTCTCCGACACCGACCCCTGCAGCCTGCTGCAGGCCCGCGACTTCGATCCGGAGCCGACCGGCAGCACGCTGTGGATGCCCGACGGCTCCTGCCAGCTCACCTACGGCGCCACGTCGGTGACCGTGAAGCTGCGGACCGAGAAGTACGCGGACGCGGCAGCTTCGCTGGGGCCCGACGCTTATGGCGCGGTGGTGGAGACGCATCCGATGACCCGCCGGTGCGCCGACGCGGCCGGGACGGTGACGTGCGATGGGGTGGTGGAGGTGCAGGATGGTCAGCTCATCGGCCTGAAGGTGGTTCAGCGCAACCCCGATCCCAACGTGGTCGGGCAGGTCACGCAGGGTCTCGCCGCGAAGGCGCTGGAAAGGCTGCCGAAATGAAAGCCGGCTGTCACGTCCTGACGCGCTGTCTCGTCCACTGGCCATGAAGGTATTCGTGATCGGTGCGTCGGGTGTGCTGGGACGGGAAACGCTGCCGCGGCTGCGCGCGGCCGGACACGAGGTCGGCGTGCTGGACCGGCACCAGACCTCGATGTTCGACGCCGCGCAGCTCGCCGGGGCGATGGCGGGCTACGACGCGGTCATCAACCTCGCGACCCGCATCCCGCTCAGCGCCAAGGCCGTGCTGGCCAGCGCGTGGGCCGAGAACAACCGCATCCGGGTCGAGGGCAGCGCTGCTGTTGCGGAGGCGGCTGTGCAGGCCGGCGTCGCGCGGCTCGTGCAGGAGGGCATCTCGTTCGTCTACGCGGACGGCGGCGACCGCGAGCTCGACGAGAGTGCGCCGTTGAATCCGGTCGGGCACATCGCGAGCTCGGTGGTGGCGCAGGAGAACGCGCTGAAGCACCCCGGCGGTGTGTTCCTGCGCATCGGGATGCTGATCGGCGGCGAGGCGAAGGCGCCACCGGTGCTCGTCGGCGACGGCTGGATGTCGGTCGTGCACCCCGGTGACGCGGCCGCCGCGGCTGTCGCGGTGCTGGACGCGCCCGCCGGGATCTACAACGTCGGGTCGCCGGTGTTGAAGCGCGATCTCGGGATCACGCGGCTGCCCAAGGCTTTCGGGAAGCTCGCGGTGTCGTTCGAGGTGTTCGGGCGGTCGCAGCGGGTCGTGAGCACGAAGCTGACCGAGGCGACCGGCTGGAAACCGGAGGCCGATCCGGGCTCGCTCGGGTAGCCACCGCCTGGTGAACCACGGGTACCGCCTCACCAGGTGCGACCCCGCCCTGCGCAACGGGCAGGGTCAATTCACCGGGGACGACTGGACCTCGGTGAGTGAGGACGGTGTTGTCCGCGCCAGGGCCTGGCTCTAACCCATGTGCGGGTACTTGTGATCTGTTGGTGGCACAAGGGTTTCCTTGATGGCACGCGGGCTCGTCCACCGCTGCAGGTTGTAGATCGAGCCCGCCTTGTCGTTGGTGCCGGAGCCGCGCGAGCCACCGAACGGCTGCTGCCCGACGACCGCGCCGGTCGGTTTGTCGTTGATGTAGAAGTTGCCGGCCGCGAACCTCAACGCCTTGTGGGCCTGGGCGACGGCCGCGCGGTCGCGGGCGAACACGGCACCCGTCAACGCGTACGGCGTGGAGTTGTCGATGGTCTCCATGATGTTCGGGAAGTCCGCGTCCTCGTAGACGTGCACGGCGAGGATCGGGCCGAAGTACTCGGTCGTGAAGATGTCGTGGTGCGGGTCGGTGCCGAGCAGCACCGTCGGGTCGACGAAGTAGCCCACCGAGTCGTCGCACGTGCCGCCCGCCAGCACCTCCACCGAAGTGGACGCGGACGCCATCAGCAGCGCGTCCTTGTGCTTCGCGAACGCGCGGTGGTCGATCACCGCGCCGCCGAACACCGACAGGTCCGTGACATCGCCGTAGGACAACGACTTCGTGACGTCCAGCAGTCGTTCTCTGACTTCGCTCTCCCACAAGGATCGCGCGACGTACGCCCGTGAAGCGGCCGAACACTTCTGGCCCTGGTACTCGAAAGCGCCGCGCACGAGCCCGGTGACGAGCGCCTTGGGGTCAGCGGAGGCGTGGGCGATCACGAAGTCCTTGCCGCCCGTCTCGCCGACGACCCGCGGGTAGGCGCGGTAGTTGTCGAGGTTGCTCGCCATGGTCTGCCAGAGCGCCTTGAACGTCTTCGTGGAGCCGGTGAAGTGCAGCCCGGCGAAGAACCGATCTCGCAACGCCACCTCGCTCACCGCCTGGCCGTCGCCGGTGACGAGGTTGATCACGCCCGGTGGCAGGCCGGCCTCTTCGAGGACGCGCATGGTGAAGTGGGCGGCCAGCTGCTGCGTCGGCGACGGCTTCCACACCACGGTGTTGCCCATCAGCGCGGGTGCGAGCGGCAGGTTGCCGGCGATGGCGGTGAAGTTGAACGGCGTGATCGCCACGACGAACCCGTCGAGCGGCCGGTGGTCCATCCGGTTCCACACGCCGGGGCTGCTGATCGGCTGCTCCTCGAGGATCCGGCGGCCGAAGTGGACGTTGAAGCGCAGGAAGTCGATCAGCTCGCACGCGGCGTCGATCTCGGCCTGCTGTACGGACTTCGACTGGCCGAGGATGGTGGCGGCGTTGAGGGTGTCGCGCCACGGTCCACTGATCAGGTCCGCGGCCCTCAGCAGCACCGCGGCGCGTTCGTCGAACGGCAGCTCCTGCCAGCCGGGCGCGGCGTGCTGTGCGGCTCGCATGGCTTCCGCGACGTCCGCGTTCGTGGCCTGCGTCGCGAAGCCGAGAACGTGCCGGTGATCGTGCGGCTGAACGACGTCGATGCGCTCGCCACCACCCATGCGTTCCTGACCGCCGATGGTCATCGTCAGCTCGTGGGTGGTGCCCTCGAGTTGCGCGATGCATTGTTCAAGACTCGCGCGTTCGGCGCTGCCGGGAGCGTAGGTGTGCACTGGCTCGTTGACCGGTTCGGGTGCAGACGTTACGGCGTCCATTCCCCCATCGTGGCACGCGGTAGTAGGGTCCGTCGGGTGGCGCGGGTGACTGGCATCGGCGGGGTTTTCCTGCGTTCACGGGATCCCGTGCGCTTGGCAGCCTGGTATCGCGACAACCTGGGCGTGCCGATGAGCGAAAAGGGCACGGTCACCTTCCACTGGCTCGACACGGCCACCAACGATCATCCGGGCACGACGACGATGGCGTTGTTCGCCCAGGACACCGAGTACATCGGCGAACCGCACCAGCGCGCGATGCTGAACCTGCGCGTCGACGACCTGCCGTCGCTGATGACGAAGCTCAAGGCGCGCGGGGTCGAGGTGCTGCCGGAGACCGAGGACTCGGAGTTCGGGCGGTTCGGGTGGTGCGTGGATCCGGAGGGGAACCGGATCGAGCTGTGGGAGCCGGCCGAGGGGATGTGACCGTGCTTTCCGATGCTGTCGACGCGCTGCGCGAGTGGCAACGCGAAGGTGCCCCTTTTCAGCTCCATCCCGGCGATCTGGGCTGGTTCTGGCGGTTCGGTGAAGAGGCTTTGACCGAGGCGGTCCGTGTTTGGCGCCGCGACGGGCGCGTTGTCGCCGTTGGACTGCTGGACTCCCCCGACTTGTTGCGGTGCACGATCGGGCCGGACTTTCAACAGGACGAATCGCTGGCGCGGCAGCTGGTCGAGGACGTCTCAGATCCGGAACGCGGCGTGCTGCCCGCCGGGAAGGTGTGCATCGACTCGCCCGTGGGCACGCGGTTCAAGGAGCTGCTGTTCTCCCGCGGCTGGCAGACCGACGAACCTTGGACCCCGCTGCGCCGCGATCTCACGTCGCCGGTGCCGGACCCCGGTGCGCGGATCGAGGTGATCGGCCCGGACCAGGCACACCTGCACGCGGCGGTGATCAGGGCTTCGTTCGAAAAGTCCACGTTCGTCGACGAGCGCTGGCACATGATGGCGGGCGGTGCCCCGTACGCCGACGCCCGCAGCCTGGTCGCCTACGACGGGGACGCCGCGGCGGCCGCGGTGACGGTGTGGTCGGCGGGTGCGGGCAAGCCGGGGCTGCTCGAACCGATGGGCGTGCACCGGGATCATCGCGGGCGCGGCCTGGGCAGGGCGATCACGCTCGCCGCGGCATCGGCTTTGAGGGAGCTCGGCTCGTCCAGCGCGCTCGTCTGCACGCCGAGCTCGAACGTCGGCGCCGTCGCCACCTACCGGTCAGCTGGCTTCGAGCAGCTGCCCGAGATCGCCGACCAGCGCCGCGACTGAACGCCATCGTCGGCGGACCGTGCACAGGCTGTCCCGGCCCACGTCCATGAGCGGGTGGGTGTGGTCAGCGGCGATTTGGTCAAGTGTTGGTGGTACTTGCAGACGCCGACAGAGCCAACGCCCGGGAAGCAACCGCCTAGACGCGGGTGAGCTCCAGCACCGGGATGGTGCGGATGCCGGCGGTCTTCTTCGCGTAGTCGGCGAAACCCGGATACAGCTCGGCCTGCTGCTCGAAGCGCTGGTCGCGTTCGGTCCCGGTGAGCTCACGAACCTCGACGGCATAGGTGTCGGTGCCGCGCTCGACGGTGCCCTGACCGGCCGAGGTGAGGTTGTAGTACCAGGCAGGGTTCTCCGGCGCGCCGCCCTTGGACGCGAAGACGTAGATGACGTCGGCGTCCGTCTCGTGCGACAGGTACATCATCGGGGCGACGCTTTCCTTGCCGGTCCGGCGGCCGCGGTGGTGGACCAGCACGATCGGCGCGCCGGCGAAGGCGCCGCCGACGCGGCCTTCGTTCGCAAGGAACTCCTCGATGATCTTCGCGTTGTAGTCGCTCACAGCAGCTCCAGGACGAATGGCAGTTCTTGCGGTGCGTACCAAGCCAGCTCGTGATCCTCGGCGCTGCCCAGCGTGAACTCGGCGTCCGGATCACCCAGGTCCGCCGCGTCCACCACGTCGGCGGCCGCGCGCACGTCGTCCTCGGCCTCGGCGGTGTCGAGGTGCACGGAGGCGACGTCCTTCATCGTGGCCGAGCCGACGACCTTGACCACCGAGTAGTCGAGGTCGGGGCGCAGCGTCACGTCGTCCATGTCGACAGCGATCACCGCGCGGCGCGGTTCGGCCTTCTCGTCGCCTGCCAGCAGTCGCAGGGAGGCACGCGCGGCGTCGAGCATCGCGGCGTACTCCAGCTCCTCCGTGTCGCCCGCCGCGTAGGACTCGCGCAGTGCGGGCGTCAGTGCGAAGGCCGTGCCGCCGATCGGAGTCAGTTCGCCGCTGTCGACGAACGTGCGCAGCATCGACACCGTGGCCGGGATGTAGACCCTCATGCGCTCGCCGTCCCCATCAGTTCCTCCACCGACTCCTCGACCATGGTCGCGAGAACGTCCACATCGGACATGGCGTCGCGGTCGCCGTTCAGCCCGAAGTAAACACCGCCGTCGTACGACGTCACCCCGATGGCCAGCGCCTGGTTCTTGGCGAGCGGGACGACCGGGAAGATCTCGGTCATTCTCGCTCCCGCGGCGTACAGCGGCACCTGCGGGCCGGGAACATTCGTGACAATCACGTTGAACAGCCGGCGCGAGAACGACGAAGCCGCCCGCGCGCCCAGTGCGTGCAGCGTCGGCGGTGCGAAGCCGGAGACCTTCACCAGCGCGTCGGCGGCCACGGACTGACCGGACTCCTTGTGTGCGCGCATCGCGTGCGAGACGTGGTGCAGGCGCACGACCGGGTTCGGTTCGCCGACCGGGAGGTCCACGAGGTACGCCGACACGTTGTTGCCCGAGTCCGGGTCGGCTTCCCTGACGCTGAGCGGCGCCATCGCCCGGATCGTGGTGCTGCCCGTGACGTTCTCACCGCGGCTGAGCAGCCAGTTGCGCAGGGCACCGGACAACGCCGCGAGCACCACGTCGTTGACCGTGCCGCCGTGCGTCTTGCGGATGGCGCGCAGGTCGTCGAGCCGGGCGCGCGCGACGGCGAACCGGCGCTGCGGCGAGGTGATGCGGACGTTCAGCGGGGTGCCGGGCGCGGGCGTGGCCGCGGTGTGGATGGCGGCGGCCACGGCACCGAAGGCGTTGAACACCTTCTCGACGGTGGCGACGGTGTCGAGGGCGGCGCTGCGGACGTTCTCCACGAGCTCGCCGGGGCGCTGCACGATGTCGGTGACGGCGTCGGCCACGAGCTGCAGCGAGCTGGGCTCCGGCTGCGGCATCCAGAGGTTCTCGACGTTGGTGCGCGGTGTCGGCGACACGTCCAGCATGACCTGGCCGATCTCCAGCGACGCGATGCCGTCGATCATGGCCTGGTGGGTCTTGGTGATGACCGCGGTCTGGTTCTTGTCGAGGCCCTCGACCAGGTAGATCTCCCACAGCGGGCGGGAGTGGTCGAGCGGGCGCGACATCAGGCGCGCGATCAGGTCGTTCAGCTGGGTCTCGTTGCCCGGCTTGGGCAGGGCTGACCTGCGCACGTGGTACGTGACGTCGAAGTCCGGGTCGTCGACCCAGACCGGGCGCGCGATGCGTCCTGGGACGTGCACGACCTTCTGCCGGTAGCGCGGCACGAGGCTCAGACGCTGCTCGATCAGGTCGACGAGCTTGTCGTAGTCGAATCCCGCCTTGGGTCGTCGGAAGATCGCGACGCCGCCGACGTGCATCGGCGTCGTGGAGTCCTCCAGGTACAGGAACGAGGCGTCCAGCGCTGACAGGCGGTCCGGCATGCTCGCCAGCCTAGTGGCGTTTGCGGTCCATCAGTCTTTGAAGTGCGGCACGTTCGGCCGGGTCGCGGTCGTGGCGTTCGAGCCGGATGCGCGCGGCCTCCGGGATCGCTTCGATCGCCTTCGGGTCCACATTGGCCATGAACGACTTCAGGAACCGCCAGCGCGTGAGCTTCTTGACGGGTGCGAGACGGGCGACGGCGAGCGAGACCCAGCTCAGCGCGACGTCGAGCCTGCGGTCGCCCTTCGCGGCCGACGCCCAGTCCAGGACCACGGGACCTTCCGGGCCGAGCACGACGTTGCCGGGGTGCAGGTCGAGGTGCAGGAGGTTGCCCTCACCGCTCAGGAAGTCGGGGGCTTGGATCGCGTCCAAGCGGTGGTGCAGGTCGGCGAGGTCCTTGCCCAGGCCGCCGGCGAGCCACGGCTTGCGGCCGATCTCCTCGGACATCCGCGGACCGGGCACGTACTGCATGACGAGCTCGTCTTCTGTCGCCTCGTACACACGCGGGACGGGGATGCCGTGGCCGCTCAAGTACGACATCATCTCGGCCTCGCGCCGCAGGTCACGGCCCGTGCGCGTGCGCTTGACGAGCAAGCCGTCGGACCGGATGAACACGTCCGAGTCCTGCCCGCTCGCGAGATGTTGACGTTGCGCGACGCTGCGCATACCTGCCGTCATGTGACGATCATCATGCATATGATCCAAAGCACAAGGGCCGAACGGCTCTAGTCGGGCTCTTCACCCGTTTGAGCCGGCTGTGCGGCCCTCTGACACCCTCTTCTCCGTGGAGATCTCGCCCAAGGACCGCTTCGTCACCGTCTACGGCCGCAAGCCAGTGCTGGAAGCGCTCGATGACAAAGCGCTCACGGTGGACAAGGTGGTGCTCGCCGACACGGCCCGCGGCCCGGCTGCGCGCGAGATCCTCGACGCAGCGCGTTCCCGTGGCGTTCAGGTGCAACGCGCGACCGCGCAGCGCGTGAAGGTGCTGGCGGGCAACGGAAAGCAGGACCAGGGCGTGCTCGCCGACGTGGTCGCGCCGCGGATGAAGCCGCTGGAGCTGGCCCTGGAGTCGGGTTCGCTGCGGTCCGTGCTGGTGCTGGACGGCATCACCACGCCCGCGAACGTCGGCATGATCCTGCGCACCGCGACCGCTGCCGGAATCGACGGCATCGTCGTCCCGCGCCGAGGCGTCGCCTCGATCGATCCCCTGGTGGTCAAGGCCTCCGCCGGGGTGGCTTTCCGCGCGCCCGTGCTGCGCTGCGGCACCGCGGCGGAGGCCTCGGCTTTGTTGCGCGCGTCCGGCTTCCCGCTTTACGCGCTCGATTCCCACGCCTCCGACACGCTTTATTCCGCTTCTTTCGGCGGTCGCGCCGCTTTTGTGCTCGGCAGCGAGACCTCCGGAATCACCGACGACGTCCGCCCGCACATCACGTCGTGGATCTCGATTCCAATGGCGGCCGGGGTGGAATCGCTGAACGTGGCCTCAGCGGCCGCCGTGCTCTGCTTCGAACTCGTGCGCCGGGCCCAGTGACTCAGAGCCAGCGCACGTGATAGTCGCTGATCTGCGGGTTGCCGAGCAGTGACGTGCACTCGGCGAACGAGGAATCGCCCCGGACGCGGCCGACCGTGCCGAACTGGTCCCAGTAGAAGCCCAGCCCGTTGGAACAGTGCGCGACGGCCTGGAACCGGCCGGGTCCGCCGTAGTCGCAGAAGACCTCGACACTGCGCCCGTTGCGCTGGTACTCGTCGTAACAATCGCGCGGCCCCTGCGCCTGCGCGGGTACCGCAATTGCCGTGGCTGCAATAGCTCCTGCAACACAAGCGACAATTCTTCGCATTTTCCGCCCCTATACATTCGACTGCTTGCCTAATCGAACGTAGTGGCTTCCCGGAATGACGGGCAATTACGCTGCGGGGTGAATGGTCAATCGCGGAGTGCGATCGCTAGCAGGACTTCCAGCTCCTCGAGGGTGGACTCGGTCGACCGATGGTGGACGCCGACCATGCCCGCCTCCGCCGCGCCCCTGACGTTGATCGCGAGATCGTCGACGAAGACGCACTCGCTCGGCTTCAGGTCGAGCCGCTCGGCGGTGAGCAGGTAGATCTCGTGCTGCGGCTTCGCCAGGCCGACCTCGCCGGAGATGATCGTGGCGTCGAACAGGCCCTGCCACTGGCTCGGCGGGTGCCACCAGCCGTCGGCGTTGGAGAGCAGGGCGGTTTTGAGGCCTCGTTGTCTGGCCTTGCGCAGCGCCGTGAGGAGTGGGGGTTCCGCCGCGTTGTCCTCGCCTGGGTCGGTGAGGACGCCGCCGTAGTCGAGGACCAGGGCTTTGAGCACCTGTGGACGGTACCCACTTTCGTGTGATCCGTGTCCTGATGGCGCCGGTGGGTCGCCTGGTTCGGCATGCCCCCAGTTGTTCGTCGACTACCCGCGTACGAGCCTCCGGTCGGAGCGGCTCGCGGGCTGGATTCCATTCCTCGGCCGCGGCCTCGGCCTGTTTGGGTTCCGCCGCCCGAGGTTCCGCCGCCGGTTTTGGACGCCGCCCGGTTGATCTGGGTCGTGTTGGAGGTGTTGGACGGGCGGCGGCCGGCTCGGGTGTTGCGGTCGGTTGCCGTGCCCGCGGTGGTGGCTCGGTTGTCCGGGTTGGTTCGGGTGCGGACCACCCGGATGGTTCGGGCGCCTCGGGTTTGCCATCCGACGCGGTTGGTGGCCGAGATTTCGGTGACCGTTCGCCGGGAGGGGAGAGCGCTCGCGGTCGCGGCTCGGGCTGAGCACCGGGAGGGGCGGTGGTGGTTGACCACGTTCTCGGTGCTGGAGTGACCTCGTTCTGTCAGACCTGCCGCGTACGTTGGGTCGCGGGGGACGCCAATGCCAAGGGGACCCTTGCGTCAGCCTGCGCTGTGTCACGAGGCCGGGTGCTTGCCGCTCTTCACTTCCGTCCAGCCGCCACCAGGCCGGTCCAGCGCTCCTGTGGCGGGGGTCTGGCAAGCCGCAGCTCGCCTCCAATGGCTTCGATACGACGGCCCGCGATGATCGGGATCGGAGGATTGGCCGGAGTAGTGCGCGTGTGAGAGCC
>NZ_JBEXPJ010000094.1:0-32665 GCF_040611995.1 Lentzea sp. NPDC006480 | reverse complement strand
GCGCTCTTTGGGCAACCACCCGCAGGCGTACTCGCACCTGGGCCTGATCCGCTGCGCCCAACTGCTCTCGCTGTAGTTCACGCGGGGACCTTTCGTACTCGTCGAGAGTACGAAAGGTCCCCGCGTACTTTCACAGAGCGTTCTGCGTGACGGTCAGGCCGTGGGTCATCGCGGCGGCCATAGGTGCGGCGAGGGTGTCGGGCAGTACGTCGCGGATCCAGGTCAGCCGGCAGTGGTCGCCTTCGTCGATGACCTGCATCGCGGCGTTGTCGTGCTCGGGCGTGACACTGCCGCCCACGACCGAGTAGACGATCCGGCGCGCGTCGTGGTCGATGCCGATCAGCCGTTCCCGGACCACCGTGCCGTCGGCGAAGGTGACGATCCGGTCGTCTCCGTCGAGGCGCGTGTCCACCACGAACCCCGGTGCCATGCGAGTCGGCCCTGTGGCGAAGTCGCTGATCACCTTCCACACGTCCTCGGCGGCGGACCTGATCACGATCTCCCTGCTGATGGAGGCCATGGTCACGCCACCAGGCAGAGCAGGTGCCCCTGCGGGTCGGCGAGCACGGTCCACCCGTCGCCACCTGGCTGGAACTCGGGCCTGGTGGCTCCCAGCGCGAGCAGCTCCTTGACCGAGACCTCGACGTCGTCGACCTGGAAGTCCAGGTGCGCCTGCTTGGCCGGGCCCGGCCACGCCGGCGGCTCGTAGCCCTCGACCTTGACGAAGGCGAGCTGGATCTTGCCGTCTCCTCCGAGGTAGGCGTAGTCGTCGCCGCTGGAGGTCACCTCCCAGCCCGTGACCGCTTTGTAGAACTCGGCCAGCTGTCCGGGGTCGGCGCAGTCGAGGACGATGGTGGTGAGCTGGGCAGACATGGTCTTCTCCTTCAGTTCTGTGGTGCCCAGCCTCGCGCTCGTCAGGCCTCGGGTCTTGAAGATCCTTGCGGGAAATTGTCAGACCCCCCGCCTAACCTGCTGATGTGCTCTCGTTCGTCGACCTCACGGCCCGTCCGGAGTTCACCGTCTCCGCGGTGGACTGCCACGACGACCACCGCGGCTGGTCGGCCGAGCCCCCGCGCTCGGACGTGCGGCTCGTGCTGGTGCGCCGAGGGGGTTTCCGCCGCCGGGTGCGCGGAGTCGCCGTGGATCTCGACCGCACGGTCGGCTACATCGGCTTGCCCGGCGAGGAGGAGCAGTTCGCTCACCCCGCCGGTGGCGACGTGTGCACGTCGATCAGCCTCACCGCCTCGCTGTGGCGCTCTGTCTCCGGTGATGCGCCTCAGTTGCACGGCTCGTCGCTGTACGTCGACGGCCGGCTCGACCTGGCCCACCGCCGTCTCCTGGCCGCCGCGCACGAGTCATCCGAAGCCTTGATCGGACTGGTGGGCGAGGTGGTCGAGCGGGTCGTGGCCACGCCGACGCCGTCCGGTGCGGCTGCTGGTGACCGAGCTCTGGTGGCGCGTGCTCGGGAAGTGATCGGCGCCGGGCATCCCGCCTCTGGTGGGCTGATCCCGCTCGCCGAGCTGTTCGGGGTGTCGCCGTACCGGTTGAGCAGGGCCTTCACGCGTGAGCTGGGGGTGTCGCTGACCCGCTACCGCAACCGGGTGCGGGTGGCCTCCGCGCTGGACCTGCTGGAGGCGGGCGAGACCAGCCTGGCTTCGCTCGCCGCCGATCTGGGGTTCGCGGACCAGGCGCACCTGTCCCGCACGATGCGCGAGAACCTCGGCCACACACCGACAGCCCTGCGCAGGCTTCTCACGGCCGCGGCGGCACCTTCTCCACGATCTTCGCCGTCCCCCTCGGCTCACCACCCTGCTGGTAGGTGATCTGGTCACCCCTGATCAGGTGGGTCCACGCCGACGGCATCAGCGGTCGCAACCGCACGGTCGCCCGCAGCCCGGGTTCCAGCACCGGTTTCGACTCCACCCACATCGCGGCCACCCTCCGCTCACCGCCGCTCAGGTCCCACGCCGGCAGCGTCCCCTGAGCCGCAACGGCCTCGGCAGCCACGTCGAGCCTCAGCTCGGCCCTCAACAGCCCGTGGATCGACTCCCCGCGCCGCCAGTCGAACCAAGCCGGATCGAGGTCCATCCGCACCGCGACGCCGGCCAGCAGATCCCAGTAGCGCGCCGTCTGCCAGGTGATGCCCTCGAAGTCACCGAGGACGTCCAGCGCCAGCTCCCACTCCGCGTGGTCGAGGTACTCCTCGATGTCGAGGCGCGTCAGATCCGCCTCGCTGCGCGCGCCAGGCGGCACCTGGGCCAAGGCGAGGCCCAGCACCTCCTCGACCTCTTCCAGATCCTCCTGGAACAAGCCCACTCCCCCCGAAGATCACTCTTCGGCAGGTTTACCAGCCCGCCGCTTGTTGAGGCCCAGAACGTCCAACGCCGACACGAGATCGTTCGCCACGAGCGCCCGCACGCCGTCCGGCAGCGGCCCGTGATCCGGTGGCACCAAAGCCTTCTTGAAGCCCAGCCGCGCGGCTTCCTGCAAGCGCTTGCCCACGCCGTTGACCCGCCTGATCTCCCCGGCGAGCCCCACCTCGCCCAGCACCACCAGATCGGCCGGCAGCGCGATCTCCCGTTCCGCCGACGCCACCGCCAGCACCACCGCGAGGTCCGCAGCAGGCTCGGTCAGCCGCATGCCGCCCACGGTCGCGGTGAAGACGTCCTTCTGGAACAGGTTGACCTTGCCGCGCTTCTCCAAAACCGCCAGCGCCATCGAAATCCGCGCCGAGTCGAGCCCGCTCACCGCACGCCGCGGCGCGGGCAGGTTCGTCTTGGTCACGAGCGCCTGCACCTCGCCCAGCATCGGCCGCTTGCCCTCGACGATCACCGTCACGCAGGTGCCCTCGACGGCCTTCTCGCGGCGCGTCAGGAACAACCCGGACGGGTCCGGCACGCCCACGATGCCGTCGTCGCGCAGCTCGAAGCAGCCCACCTCGTCGGCCGCGCCGTAGCGGTTCTTGATGCCGCGCAACAGCCTCAACGACGAGTGCCGATCACCCTCGAACTGCAGCACCACGTCGACCAGGTGCTCCAGCACCCGGGGCCCCGCAACGGATCCGTCCTTCGTGACGTGGCCGACCAGCACGACCGGCAGCCCGCGCTCCTTGGCCATCGCGATCAGTCCTGATGCGACGGTCCGCACCTGCGTCACACCGCCCGGCACGCCCTCCACGCTCATCGTCGACATGGTCTGCACCGAGTCGACGATCAGCATCGACGGCTTCACCGCGTCCACCTGGCCGAGCAGTGCGCTGAGCTCGCTCTCGGCCGCCAGGTACATCTCGCCGTGCAGGTTGCCGGTGCGCTCCGCCCGCAACCGCACCTGCCCCGCCGACTCCTCGCCGGTGACGTACAGACAGCGCCCGTGCGACTCGGCCCAGCGGTGCGCGGTCTCCAGCAACAACGTCGACTTGCCGACCCCCGGCTCGCCCGCCAGCAGCACGACGGCACCCGGCACCAGGCCCCCGCCCAGCACCCGGTCGAACTCGCTCACGCCAGTCGACAACGCCCGTGCCGACTCGATGTCGACCTCGCCGATCGGCCGGGCAGCCGACGTCGGCGCGCCCGCCACCACGCGGGTCACCGACGCGGTGCCGCGTTCCTCGATGCTGCCCCAGGCCTGGCACTCGGGGCACCGGCCGAACCACTTCGCCACCTCGTGCCCGCACTCGGCACAACGGAAGATCGGCCGCGCTGTCTTCGCCACACCCCGAACGTTAGAGGACGGGTCTGACAGTTCTGATCACCGCAGCTCAGCGCCCCTCCGAAGAAACCTCGAAGATTTTCGAGCCGGTTTGTCGATCCGGTGCGGAGCCCGTTCGACGCATCAGTGGAAGGACACCACAGCCTGGAGGACACAGTGACCACCGCAACCGCAGCAGCGTCCCAGACCCGCAAGTTCGCCCTCGGCCGCTACGCCACCGTCGTCACCCGCGTGCTGACCGGCCTGCTCTTCGCCACGACCGGCCTGAACGGCTTCCTGATGTTCATGCCCGCCCCGGACCCCAGCACGATGGCACCCGGAGGTGTGGCGTTCAGCGCCGCCCTCTACGCCACCGGCTACATGCTGCAGCTCGCGTCCGGTGTGCAGCTCGTCGCGGGCATCCTGCTGATCGTCGGCCGGTTCGTGCCGCTGGCGCTCGCGATGCTGGCCCCGATGGTCGTCAACATCTTCCTGTTCCACGTCTTCCTGGAGCCGTCGGGCATCTCGATGGCGCTGCTCGTCGTGGCCGCAGAGATCGGCCTCGCCTGGGCCTACCGCGACAAGTTCCGCCCGATGCTCAAGGCCTCCTGACCCCAGAACGTGAGAACGCCGCCCCCTCCGAGGAGGGAGCGGCGTTCTCGGTGTCTCGCGAGTTCGTGTCGGTCGTCCGGTCGCCTCTTCGGGTCAACCGCCGAAGGCGATTCGGGCCGAAGCGGTGGCCGGACGACCGACTTCTCGACGAACTCGCCGCCGTCTGCGAAGCAGCGGCCAAAGACTCAGTGGCCTGACTCGTGGCCCTCGCTGACGCGCTTGTGCTCGGACGGCGCGATCGGCACCTCGAGCGTGACCGAACCGGCCTTCTCGAAGAGGAAGGTGATCTTCACGGTCTGCGCCGCCACGATGTCGCGGTTGACCTTCTTCAGCGTGCAGCGGATGTGCAGCACCTCGAGGTCGTCCGGGATCGCGGCCGACGACGAGGTCGGCTTGGCCGAGGACGAACCGGACGGGCTGCCGGACGACGACGCGGCCGAACCGGACGACGACGGCACCGAGCCCGAGGTGGGCGCGACCGAGGACGACGACGGCGCACCCGAGGTCGGCGACACCGAAGAAGACGACGCGGGCGCGTTCGACGACGACGGCACACCGGAGGAGGACGACGGCGCGGAGGTCTTCGTCGGCGCCTTCGAGGCGTCGTACTCGGCCTGCAACGCGTACCGCGACGGGATCTCCTTGCTGCCCACGACCTCGGCCTCGGCCTCGGAGGCGTCGGACTTGATCGACAGCAGCTTGTCCGGGTTGTCGCCCGTGTTCGCGATGACGAACGTCAGCGGGACGTCGTCGTCCTTGTGGTAGCGGTTGCCGTCCGGCGGGAACGCCAGCACGACGTTGCGCACCGCGATCGGGCCCGCGTTGCCACTGGCCCCGTCGACTGCGGCGACCTGGGTGTCGGTCTGGGTGATCTGACCGGCGCTGCAGCCGACCGCCACCAGGCCGAGGCCCGCGGCCAGCGCTGCCGTCACGATCAACCGGCGAGACACTCCTGAGTTCACGGCTCCAGCGTCCTTCCTAGGGAACAACCACCAGGCAAGGAGCCTAACCGGGGCCCGAAAAGCGGACGCGACGTGGTGCCATTCGATCTTCGGTGAGTCGTACCTTGCACGCGAACAGGTGGTTTGTCAACCCCCCGCATGGCCCTGACCAGCACTAACGGATCATCGAGCGGCGTTCGCGGCCTTGCCGGACGTGTTAGGATGGAGGCATCGAAAGGGGCAGAGGACACATGGTTTTCAAGGTCGGAGAGACCGTCGTCTACCCGCACCACGGTGCCGCTCTCATCGAAGCAATCGAGACCCGCGTGATCAAGGGCGAGGAGAAGAAGTACCTCGTTCTCAAGGTGGCGCAGGGCGACCTCACCGTACGGGTTCCCGCTGACAACGCCGAAATCGTAGGCGTGCGTGACGTTGTCGGCCAGGAAGGGCTCGACAAGGTTTTCGAGGTCTTGCGTGCTCCCCACACCGAGGAGCCGACCAACTGGTCTCGGCGGTACAAGGCCAACCTTGAGAAGCTCGCCTCAGGCGATGTGAACAAGGTTGCGGAAGTGGTGCGCGACCTCTGGCGGCGCGAGAAGGATCGCGGGTTGTCCGCCGGCGAGAAGCGGATGCTGGCGAAGGCTCGGCAGATACTGGTCAGCGAGCTGGCGCTGGCCGAGGGCACCGACGAGGACAAGGCCGAGGTTCTCCTCGACGAAGTTCTCGCCACCGCGTCCTAGTTCCAAAAACAAAACACACAGAGCATCGGACGTAAAGTCGCGAACATGAGTGTTGTCGCGCTCGTGCCCGCGGCAGGGCGGGGAGAGCGTCTGGGCTACGGGATGCCCAAGGCGCTCGTGCCGGTCAACGGAGTGCCGCTGTTGACTCGTGCCGTGCAGGGTCTGTTCGCGTCAGGCCAGGTTCAGCACGTCGTCATCGCCGCTCCACCGTCCGATGTGGACTTGGTGCACACCGCTACCGCCTCGCTGGCCCCGGCCGGCGGGGCGGTGCACGTGCTTTCAGGGGGCTCCGAACGCACCGACTCGGTGCGCCTCGCCCTCGAACACGCGCTCAGCGTGATTCCGGACACCTCGATCGTGCTGGTGCACGACGCTGCCCGTGCCTTCACTCCTCCCCAGGTCATCGCCGACGTCGTGGCCGCGGTGCGCGCCGGGCACGACGCCGTCATCCCGGTTCTTCCGGTGGCCGACACGATCAAGCAGGTGGACGAGGTCGGAGTAGTCGTCTCCACACCTGACCGGGCCGGTCTGCGGGTCGTCCAGACCCCGCAGGGTTTCCGCGCCGAGACTCTCAAAGCCGCCTATTGCTCCGGTATCGCCGCGACTGATGATGCTGGTCTCGTTGAGAAGAACGGCGGCAAGGTCCACACGGTTCCCGGGCACGCGCACGCCATGAAGATCACCACGCCGTTCGACCTCGCGGTCGCGGCAGCACTCTTCGCAGGAGAACAAGCGTGAGAATCGGCCAGGGCGTCGACGTCCACCCGATCGAGGCCGGCCGCGAGTGCTGGGTCGCCGGACTGCGGTGGGAAGGCGTCGACGGTTGCGCCGGTCACTCCGACGGAGACGTGGCCTCCCACGCGCTGTGCGACGCGCTGTTGTCCGCCGCGGGCCTCGGTGACCTGGGCGAGGTCTTCGGCACGTCCGACCCGCGCTGGTCCGGCGCGCACGGAGTGGTTCTCCTCACGGAGGTCCGCAGGCTGATCGAGGAAGCCGGCTTCCGTGTGGGAAACGCCACAGTGCAGGTGATCGGCAACCAGCCCCGCATCGGCAAGCGCCGCGACGAGGCCCAGAAAACGCTTTCCGAAGCCGTCGGCGGGCCGGTCTCGGTGGCCGGCACGACCACTGACGGGCTCGGTCTCACGGGGCGGAACGAGGGAATCGCGGCGATCGCCACGGCGTTGCTCGTGCCATGGCCACCCTCTCAGAACCACAGCGCGCTCTCCTAGACAGCGCTAACTACGCCACCGTCGCGACGCTGACCAAGGACGGCAGCCCGCAGACCTCGGTCGTGTGGATCAAGCGCGAGGGCGACGACGTGCTGTTCTCCACCGTCGTCGGCCGCGCGAAGGAAGTGCACCTCAAGCGCGACCCGCGAGTCAGCATCACCGTGATCGACAAGGAGAACCCGTTCAACTACACGGAGTTCCGCGGTGAGGCGTCGCTCACGACCGAGGGCGGGGACGCGCTGATCAACGAGCTGTCGCACAAGTACATCGGCAAGGACTACCCCGGCGACGTCGGCACCGACAACGTGCGCGTCATCGTCCGCGTCGCGGTGGCGAAGACCACCGGCAACCTCTAGCCGATCACTCCGGCAGTTTGATGACGGCAGTGCCGCCGTCGAGGTCGATCCGGGTGCGCGGTGGCGCGCCGTCGCCCTCTTCGTCGCGGCGCTGCCGTTCTTCCTTGCGATGCTCCAGTTCGTCGCGCTTGGCCCCCTCGAACGTCGCCCCCAGCTCGTCGAAGCTGATCGTCGCGAGCGGCGTGCCGCCCTTCTTGCGCCGCGCCACCCACTCGATCACGGCCAGCACGAACAAAATCGTCACCACGCCCGGTAACGACATCGCCCAGATCATCCCCGCTGCCATGTACTGCACAACTCCCGCGTCGGAGCTGTGGTTCCCGCCACTACTAAGCTCCCCGAGGTGCCCAAGTACGACGTGTGCCTCTCATTCGCCGGGGAAAACCGCGACTACGTCGACGAGGTGGCCCGCCACCTGACCGACCTAGGCGTCTCCCGCTTCTACGACACCGACGAGCAGGCCGATCTCTGGGGCAAGAACCTCGTCGAGCACCTCGACCAGATCTACCGGCACGACTCCCGCTTCTGCGTGATGTTCATCTCCGAGGCCTACGCGCGGAAGATGTGGACCAGGCACGAGCGCCAGGCCGCGTTCGACCGCGCGCTGGTCTCCGACGCCGAGTACGTGCTGCCCGCGCGGTTCGACGACACCGAGCTCCCCGCGTTGCGCGTCGGCACCGGCTACATCGACATCAGCAACCGCACCCCGCGGGAGCTGGCCAAGATGATCGCCGCGAAGGTCGGCGCCGAGGTCGGCGGTCCGCAGCCCGGCTGGGAGTACCAGCTGTTCGCGGACCACCTGGCGTTGCACCTGAACAAGCTGGAGGACAAGCGGACCAGCCACGAGATGGGCTTCGCCTCGCCCCGGCGCGCGCTGACCACGGACACCGAGGCGCTCGACCACTTCATGTCGCGCTCGCGGGTGTTCGACGGGATCGTCAACGGCATCGCGGACCTGCTCTCCCCCGGCAAGCAGCAGTGGGCGTTCGGCCGGGCGGGCAGGCCTGGCGACCGCGAGCGGATCCGGCAGCTCGCCAACCGCTTCGTCGAGGAGTACGAGAAGCTGCTCGACTGGTCGGCCGACCTGCGCGGCACGCCGACGCCCGCCCGGTTCGCCGTGCTGTACCAAACGGCCGCGCAGCTCGCGAACGAACCGCTCACGCAGATCGAGACGTTCGTGCAGGAGTTCGTGGACGCCGGTGAACGCGGCTCCGGCGACCTGCATCTGCACCTGTCCTACGACCCGTCGGCGGTCGAGGCCGAGCTCAAAAAGGTCCAGACCACCTAGGCGAAGAGAACGTAGAGTCGGGAGCGTGACGATCCACGCCGCGCTCTTCGACTTCTCCGGCACGCTCTTCCGGCTCGAGCACCCCGAGCTGGCGTCCAACGCGGACCTGATGCGTGCGCTCACCGCCCCCGTCGGCATCGCCGAGGGCATGGACCCCGAGCTCGTCGACGCGTGGCACCGCCGCGACCTCGACCCGGACGTGCACCGCTGGGTGCACGTGAAGGTGCTCAACGACGCGTTGGTCCCGGACGCCGAGGCGCTCTACGACCAGCTGCTGGCCCCGGAGTCGTGGCAGCCCTACCCGGACACGAAGGCCACCCTCGAACACCTGAAGGACATCCCGGTCGCGGTGGTCAGCAACATCGGCTGGGACATCCGCGCCGTGTTCGAGCTGCACGGCCTCACCCACCTCGTGGACGAGTTCGTGCTCTCCTACGAGGAAGGCGTGATCAAGCCGGACCCGAAGATCTTCACCACCGCGTGCGAACGGCTGGGTGTCGACCCCCGCAACGCGGTGATGGTCGGCGACAGCGAGGAGGCGGACGGCGGCGCGGAGGCCATCGGCTGCTCCTTCCGGCTCGTCAACCCGGTTCCGACGAGTGACCGCCCGGACGCTCTTTTGGATGTGGCCCGTACCATTCCCGTGTGAGCCTCCACATCTACGACACCGCGAGCCGGTCCATGCGGGAGTTCCACCCGCAGGTCAACGGAACGGCGTCGATCTACGTGTGTGGGGCGACCGTGCAGGGCGTACCGCACATCGGGCACGTCCGCAGCGGCCTCAACTTCGACGTCCTGCGGCGCTGGCTCGCCCGCGACGGTGCCGACGTCACGCTGGTCCGCAACGTCACCGACATCGACGACAAGATCCTCTCCAAGGCCGCTGAGCACGACAGGCCGTGGTGGGAGTGGGCGTACACGCACGAGCGCGCGTTCGAGGACGCCTACGACGCGCTGGGCTGCCTGCCGCCGTCGTACGCGCCGCGCGCCACCGGGCACGTGACGCAGATGGTCGAGCTGATGCAGCGGCTGATCGACAAGGGGCACGCGTACGACGTCGACGGAGACGTCTACTTCGACGTGCGCTCGTTCCCCGAGTACGGCGCGCTGTCCGGGCGCAAGCTCGACGACCAGCAGCAGGGCGAGACCGACGTGCGCGGCAAACGCGACCCGCGCGACTTCACGTTGTGGAAGGCGGCCAAGCCCGGTGAGCCGAGCTGGCCGACGCCGTGGGGCAACGGCCGGCCCGGCTGGCACCTCGAGTGCTCCGCGATGGCCACGACGTACCTCGGCGGCACGTTCGACATCCACGGCGGCGGGCTCGACCTGATCTTCCCGCACCACGAGAACGAGCAGGCCCAGTCGCGTGCGGCCGGTGACGGTTTCGCGAACTACTGGATGCACAACTACTGGGTCACCATGTCCGGCGAGAAGATGGCGAAGTCGCTGGGCAACACCG
The DNA here is from genome assembly GCF_040611995.1 of Lentzea sp. NPDC006480. Classification (NCBI taxonomy): domain Bacteria; kingdom Bacillati; phylum Actinomycetota; class Actinomycetes; order Pseudonocardiales; family Pseudonocardiaceae; genus Lentzea; species Lentzea sp. NPDC006480. The sequence goes on along the minus strand of NZ_JBEXPJ010000094.1, from coordinate 22,353 downwards.
TCTCCATCCCGGCGATGCTGGACGTGGTCCGCGCGCAGGAGCTGCGGTACTACCTGGTGGCTCCGCACTACCGGTCGCACATCGAGTACTCGGAAGAGGCGTTGCAGGAGGCGGTGACGTCGTACGGGCGCATCGAGGCGTTCCTGCGCCGCGTCGTCGAGCGCGTCGGCCCCATCGAGCTGCGCGGCGACATGTGCCCGGACTTCGTCGTTGCGATGGACAACGACCTGAACACGCCTCAAGCCGTGGCCGCACTGCACAACAAGGTGCGCCAGGGCAACACGGCACTCGCCGACGGCGACCACGACAAGGCCCGCGAGGCGGCCGAGTGCGTGCGCCGGATGGCCGACATCCTCGGCGTCGACCCGTTGTCGCCGAAGTGGAACGACCAGTCGTCTGCCGACCTCGGCATGCGGCAGGCACTCACCACGCTGGTTGATCGGCTGCTCGTCGAGCGCCAGGAAGCCCGCAAGAGCAGGGACTTCGCACGCTCCGACGCGTTGCGCGACCAGCTCTTCGAAGCGGGCATCGCCGTCGAGGACACCCCCGACGGTCCGCAGTGGACTTTGAAGGACGACTGACTTCCGTGGCTGGCAACTCCAAGCGCAAGGGCGCGATGCGCAATCCGGGCTCGAAGAAGGGCGCGGTCGTCGGTTCCGGCGGGCAGAAGTCCAAGGGCCTGCAGGGCAAGGGCCCGACCCCCAAGGCGTCGGAACGCCCGAACCACCCCGCGTACAAGCGCGCCAAGGTGGTGGCGAAGACCGAGGCCGTCAAGACGCAGCGGCGCCAGAAGACCGAGAAGGCCCAGGCCGAGACGGTCGCGGGCCGCAACCCCGTCGTGGAGTGTCTGCGCGCGGGCACGCCGGCGACGGCGCTGTACGTGGCGCTGGGCATCGACGCGGACGACCGCGTGCAGGAGGCCGTGCGCCTGGCGGCTGACCGGGGCATCTCCGTGCTGGAGGTGGCCCGCGGCGAGCTCGACCGGATCACCGGCGGCGCGATGCACCAGGGCCTCGGGCTGCAAGTTCCCCCGTTCGAGTACGCCACCCCGAACGAGTTGCTCGAACTCGCTCAGCGTGCCGGCGTGCCGCCGCTGCTGGTGGCGCTCGACGGCGTGACGGACCCGCGCAACCTGGGTGCCGTCGTGCGCTCGGCCGCGGCGTTCGGAGCGCAGGGCGTGGTGCTCCCGCAGCGGCGCAGTGCGTCGATGACGGCGGTCGCGTGGCGAACCAGCGCGGGCACGGCGGCCAAGCTGCCGATCGCGATGGCCACGAACCTCACCCGCACGCTGCGTGACTGGGCCGAGGCCGGTCTGATGATCGTCGGCCTCGACGCGGACGGCGACGTGGACGTCGACGGTCTGGACCTTGCGACAGGTCCGCTGGTCGTCGTGGTGGGCTCGGAGGGCCGCGGTCTCGGCCGTCTGGTCAAGGAGACCTGCGACCAGACCGTGTCGATCCCGATGGCCACGGGCGTCGAGTCGCTCAACGCGTCGGTTGCAGCGGGTGTGGTGCTGGCCGAGGTCGCTCGTCGCCGCCGCATCGCGGCCAAGGGCTGACCACACCTGACGTTGTCGGCTAGTTCGTGCCGCTAACGGCATCCATTAGCCGACGTTAGTGATCGTTTCCTGCCCGCGAAACCGGTTTAGACAACGCGGGCAGGAAACGGAGATCTCCACAGTTGCCAGATGATCGCGGGTGACTGCGATGACAAACGGCGCGGCCTATTCCGCGGCACTCCCGAGCGCGGGTACCTTCTCCTCGGTTCGCTAATTGCCTGTACAGACGGCAGGAGTCGGAGCCGGTTGCACCGGTTGGCCGAGCAGGTGACACCCGTTTGGCACCGGTTGACACAGACTGTGACCATTTGGGGTCCAATCAGGCGAACCCGAGGTCAACTGTGAAGAAGATCAGCCTCACGTTTCGCTATTGTAACTACTTTAGGTAACTGGCCTGCTCCGTTTAGGTACACACTGTGGTAGGACAGACGTTGAACGGTCAGGCAGCTTCTACCGTGATTGTCGATAGAAATTGATTACCACCGGCGGGGGCGACGTGACTCGGCGTAGAGCGAATCAGGACGTGCTGATTCGCCGCGCCTGGGGCGCGGTCCGCCGAGGAGCCGCATGACGACCCGCGGCGCTCTCCGCGACCTCGTGGGTTTGCGTGAGTTCCGCGCCATGTGGATCGGTTCGACCGTATCGACAGCCGGCGACCAGCTCGCCGCAGTCGCATTGTCACTGCTCGTATTCGAACGAACACATTCCGCTGCCTGGACCGCGCTCACGTGGTCGCTGACGCTCTTCCCGCCGCTGATTTCGGGCCCGTTGCTCGGCTGGGTCGCCGACCGGTTCCCGCGACGCACGGTAATGGTGACGACGGCTTGGTTGCAGGCTGTGCTCATGGCCGCGATGGCCATTCCGGGCATGCCGCTCTGGGCCATGATCGCGCTGCTGGTGACGGTGCTCGCGATCTCCTCGCCGTACCTGGCGGCTCAGGAGGCGAGCCTCCCGCACGTGCTCCCGCAGAACCGCTACGACGACGGCGTGGCGCTGTTCGGCACGTCCGTCGACATAGCTCAGATGGCCGGTCTCGCCGCCGCCGGCTTCCTCGTCGCCCACACCAACCCGGCCGTGGCGCTCTCGATCAACGCCGGCACGTTCGCCCTCCTGGCGATCTTGGTGCAGGTGTCCGTGAAGCACCGTCCGGCCGCGGACCCCCTGGGCCGCAAGAAGAAGGACGACGAACCACGCGGCGCGCTGACACTGATGGTGTCCGAGCCGCGATTGAGGACGCTGCTGGGCGTCCGCCTGCTCGCGGGCCTCGCGATGGTCCCGGAAGGACTCGCAGTCCCGCTCGCGGCGAGCCTCAACGCCGTCTGGGCGGTGGGCCTGATCCTCGCCATCGAACCCGCCGCGAACGTGCTGGGGGTGGCGCTGCTCTTCCGTCTCGTCCGCGATCCGGCGAAGCGCGAACGCCTGATCGGCCCGCTCGCGATCCTGTCGCTGGCGCCGTTGATCATGTTCGCGTTCAACCCGAACCTGACCTGGACGATCGTTTTGCTGGTGATTGCCGGTATAGGCGGGGCTTATCACACGCCTGCCCGTTCGGCCTGGATGCGGCTGCTACCGGATCAGTACCGCGGCAGGGCTTATGGCATTGGCCGCGCGGCGCTCCGCTCGAGCCAGGGCGGAGGAATGGCGCTGGCCGGTGTGGTCGCCCATTCACTCGGCTCCATCACGGCCACGATCGCGGGAGCGGGCGGTATCGGACTGCTGCTGGCGACTCAAGCCACCATCGCCTGGCGCCGCGCACGCGGTCGCAACGACACGAAGGCGGTGGCAATCTGAAACAGAACGGTCACCATTAGCGATATCCGTACTGTAGGCACCTGATGATCGAGGTGCGATTGAAGTCGGGTCGCGAAGAGGAAGGCGGCGTCAGAAGTCACGGTTGCACATGGGAGGCACCTCCTCGTTGCGACGAGCAGCAGCGCGGTAGGTCTACGACCTGGTCAGCGGCGGCTTTGCTCATGATGTGCCATGAGCGTAGGGGGTCGTGGTGAAGAACAGTTTGACTGATCGCAGGCGATCGCGGGCACTCGGCTTGACTCCGATTCGCAACTGGGACCTTTGGACCGTTGCGCCCAGTGCGATCGCGTACTTTTTCGTGCTCGAAGCGGCCGTTGCGGCAGCCTCCATCTGGCTGCTCACGAAACTCACGACGGTCTCGCCGTCGGACTGGCTCCGCTTCGGCGCACTGCTCGCCGCGATCACCATCCACCTGACCGTCGTCCGCAGAGCGGAAGAGGCCCGCCGCAACGAGGCCTCAGGCCCCCACATCGACCTGACCTCGGTCTGGACCTTCGCCGCAGCCGTGGCCCTGCCCGGCGGCCTGGCCGTGATCGCCACGATCTGGATGCGCATCCTGATCCAGCCGATCGCCCGCCGCCAGCCCTACCGCTTCGTCTTCGGCACCGCCTCGATGCTGGCCTCCACCCTCCTCTCGTGGGCACTGGTCCACCTGTCGGGCGTCTCCCTGGCCGCCACCGGCAACGTCCCGACCGATCTGGGCCTCGTCCTGGTCCTCGCCATCACGGCAGTCCTCTACTGGTTCGTCCAGGTGATGACAGTCGCCGTGGCCTTCAAAATCGTCACCCCGAACTCCAAGGTCCTCGACTTCCTGGGTTCCAAGGTCGACAACATGCTCGAAATGAGCACCCTCGGCGCCGGCGCCATGCTGGGCATGCTCATGACCTCCCACTGGGTAGGCCCTCTGCTTCTCGTCGTCCCCGTGATCCTGGTGAACGCCCTGCTGTCCCGCGCAGGCGAACGCCGCACCCACCTGGAACGCCTGCTGCGTGAACAGGAACAGCTCCACCAGCGCCTGGCAGCAGACGCCCACACCGACTACCGCACCGGCCTCCTCAACACCAACGGCCTGACCGAGTACGCGGGCCGCCTGGCCGAACGCTGCCGAATCGACGGCGAACCGATGACCGTCCTGGTCATCGACCTCGACCACTTCAAGCGCATCAACGACACGTGGGGCCACCCGGCGGGCAACGCCGTCCTGGCCGAAGTGGGCCGAATCCTCCGCGAAAAGCTCCGCCCCGGCGACGTGGCGGGCCGAGACGGCGGCGAGGAATTCGTCGTGGCCCTCAAGGACACCCCTGTCGCGCAGGGCGTGACCATCGCCGAACGCATCCGCGAGGCCATCGGCTCACTAGCGGTCCCCACCACCGACAAGCACCGCAACGTCGTCACCCTCTACGGCCGCGAAATCCAGCCCCCAGAGCCAGAAGGCGCATCGCTCCAAGCGATCTCCGCCTCAATCGGCGTGGCCGTCATCCCGGACAACGGCCCGGACATGGCCACGGCCCAACACTCGGCCGACGCCGCCCTCTACAAGGCAAAGGAAAACGGCCGCAACCAGGTCCGCGTAGCAGGCCTGGACATCCCGCCGCGCCTGATGCCGGCCCCACGCCAAGACGACATCACCAAGCCGATCACCTCCCGCACCGCCTGACCCACCAGTTGGTGGTGGATCAGGCGTTTCGATCATGTGTTGGCGGTACTTGCAGACGCCAAATCGCCCGCCAACGAGCCGGCGGCTCACCCCAACGCCAACCGCGCATAAGCCCGAACATCAGCATCAGAATCGTCCAACGCCCTCTTCAACCCCAGCACAACCCCAGGCTCATCCCGGAACCGCCCCAAAGCCCGAACGGCAGCCTTCCGAACGTCAAGGTTCGGATCCTCCAACAGGCCAACCACCAACTCAGGAGAGGAGAGCCCCCAAGCCACCCCAACCCGAACCTCCCAAGCCTCATCGTCCATCAACTCAACAGCCCGCTCATGCAACTCCAACGGCCACCCACAACGAGCCGCAGCCTCCAAAGCCGCCGCCCGCACGAACAAATCCGCATCCCGTGAAAGCTCCACCAGCACACCGACATCGGAGATCCCCCGGGCAACCTGCACCCGAACCTCCCGGGACGAATCCCCAGCGGCAGCAGCCAACCTCTCATCAGCGCGAAGCGCGACCAGCCCCCGAACAGCCGCCAACCGCACCTCAACGTCAGGATCCGGCAGCCCGGCGGAGTAGACCGAAACCGTCCCGAGCTTCAACGCCCACAACACTTCCAACGCCACCGCCCGAGCAGGCGACCGCTCCAACGCCTCCCGCAGCTCCGGGGACGCCGGCACGACCTCGACCAGCTCCCGCAGCCCGGCCGCGGCGACGTCCCGAGTACCGGCGCCCGCCATGGCCCTGACCAGAGCGAACTCGAACCCGGCAGGCACGGCCTCGGTCAGCACGGACACGGCGGCCCGGCGCACCGTCACATCGGCGTCCGCCAGGTACGGCTCCAACGCCTCCAGCGAAGGCTGCGTGTCGACGAGCGCGAGCACCTCCAGCACCCGCTCGGACTCCACGACCACGTCCTCGGCGACGGCCGAGTCCTCAGCGGTGGCAACAGCAGCGGCCCGCACCCCCAGGTACTCCTCAGCCCCGTTCCGATGCGGCACCCCCTCCACGTCCACCAGGTACGGAGCCACCGGCCGCTTGAGAAACTCCATCTCCCCGGCAGCGTTCTTCCGCAAGTTCAGGTGGTGGAACCACCGGGCATCATCACGCTCAGGCAGGTCAACCCGGGAGTGGTACAGCCCCCACCGGGACTCGTCCCTCATCAACGAGGACGCCGCGGCCATCTCCGCACAGTCCCGGATGAACGAGACCTCCACACACCGCATCAACTCATGCGGAGACCGGGCCCCCATGGAGGCGATCTCCGCCACCATCCGGTCGAACGCCTCCAACGCCAACGACAACTTGGTCGCGGTCTTGGGCGGAGCCACGTAGTCGTTGACGAACCGGCGAAGCTTGTATTCGACCTGAGGCTGCGGCGGCCCGTCAGGCTGCCGCATGTGCCGGTAGATCAGCTCATGTGCCTCGGCAACCTGCTCGGCAGGCAGCTCACCAGCCGGAGCCAGGTGGGCCGACGCATGCGCACCGGCCAAGTCCCCGAACACGAACGCCCCGATCATGTAGTTGTGCGGCACACAGGCCAAATCCCCAGCCGCGTACAACCCGGGCACGGTCGTAAGACCGTTCTCGTCCACCCAAACCCCGGAAGCCGAGTGCCCACCGCACAACCCGATCTCCGAGATGTGCATCTCGATGTCGTGGGTCCGGTAGTCGCGCCCCCGTCCACTGTGGAACGTCCCGCGCGAAGGCCTCTCCGTCGAGTGGAGAATCCCTTCCAACGCCGAGATCGACTCCTCGGGCAGGTGCGTGGTCTTCAGGTAGATGGGCCCACGAGCAGAAGCGATCTCCGAGGCCACCTCGGCCATCATCTGCCCGGACCAGTAGTCGCAGTCGACGAACCGCTCCCCCAGAGCGTTCACCTGGTACGCCCCGAAGGGATTCCCCACGTACGCACAAGCGGGCCCGTTGTAGTCCTTGATCAACGGGTTGATCTGGAAGCACTCGATCCCGGACAGCTCGGCGCCAGCGTGATACGCCATCGAGTACCCGTCGCCGGCATTGGTCGGGTTCTCGTAAGTCCCGTACAGATAACCGGACGCAGGCAACCCGAGCCGGCCAGAAGCTCCGGTGGCCAGCACCACCGCTCCAGCCGACACCGTCACGAACTCGCCGGTCCGGGTGTTGAACCCGGCAGCCCCGACCGCACGCCCCTCCGACACCAGCACCCGGACCGGCATCACCCGGTTCTCGATCCGCAGGCGTTCGCGCAACCGCCGCTCCCGCATCACCCGGTACAGGACCTTCTTGACGTCCTTCCCCTCGGGCATCGGCAGCACGTACGACCCGGACCGGTGCACCTGCCGGACGTTGTAGTCGCCGAACGAGTCCTTCTCGAACTTCACGCCGTAGCGCTCAAGCCGTTGCACCATCTCGAAACCGCGCGTCGCGGTCTGCATGATCGTGCGCTGGTTGACGATCCCGTCGTTGGCGCGGGTGATCTCGGCGACGTAGTCCTCAGGCCTGGCCTTCCCGGGGATGACCGCGTTGTTGACGCCGTCCATCCCCATCGCCAACGCACCGGAGTGCCGGACGTGGGCCTTCTCCAGCAGCAGAACCGAGCGCCCGGCCTCGGCCGCGGTGATCGCGGCCATCGAGCCGGCCGTGCCTCCGCCGATCACCAGCACGTCGCAGGACATCTCAACCGTCATGCCTTCACCGCCGCGAGAATCGCGTCGCGCTCGCGTTCGACCTCGCCCGCGCCCAGGACGACCACGCGGTCGCCCAGCAGCACGGCCTCGTCGACGTCGTGCGTGACGAACAGAGTCGTGGTGCCTGCCAGCACCTCGGTCACCAGTTCCTGCATCGACGAGCGAGTCTGGGCGTCCAGCGCGCCGAACGGCTCGTCCATCAGCACCACGGACGGCTGCTGCGCCAACGTCCGCGCCAGCTGCACCCGTTGCCGCATGCCGCCGGACAACTCGCGCGGCAGGTAGCCCTCGAACCCGGCCAACCCGACGCGCTCCAGCCACTCCACCGCCCGGGAACGGCGAAGCGACCGCGGAACTCCCTGCAGCGCAAGCGGAAGCTCCACATTGCGCAACGCCGTCCGCCACGGCAGCAAGCCGTCGTCCTGGAACACCAGCGCCCGGTCCCGCGACGGACCACGAACGGCCACGCCGTCCACGGAAATCGCGCCGGCAAAAGGAATCAGGCCGGCGATCGCGCGCAACAGCGTCGACTTGCCGCAGCCGGAAGGCCCGGCCACCACCACGAACTCGCCGGAAGCGACGGCCAACGAGAACTCGGACAGCACCGCGGACCGGCCGTAGCCGACGGTCAGCGAACGCACGTTCAGGCTCATCTCAACGCCTCCCGGGGCAGCCACCGCGTCACGCGGCGGCCCAGCAGTTCGACAGCGGCGGACGTCAGGTAGCCGAGCAGGCCGATGGTGACCATGCCGACGATCACGCCGGGGTAGTCGACGACCGTGTAGGCCTGCCAGGTGCGGTAGCCGACGCCGAACTGGCCGGAGATCATCTCGGCCGAGATCACGCAGATCCACGCCACGCCCATGCCGACGGACAAACCGCCGAACACACCGGGCAACGTGCCGGGCAGCACCACGCGGAACAGCACCTGCCACCGCGAAGCGCCCATCGTGCGGACCGCGTCCTCCCAGATCGTCGGCAACGCGCGCACCGCATGCCGCGTCGACACCATGATCGGGAAGAACGCCGCGATGAACGTGATGAACACGATCCCCTGCTCGTCGGTCGGGAAGAGCAGGATCGCGATCGGCACCAGCGCGATCGCCGGGATCGGCCGGACCACCTCCAGCGGCGGCCGCAGCAGGTCGCCCAGCAGCGGCGAGCGCGCGATCAGGACTCCGAACGCGATGCCCAGCACCGCGGCCAGCAGGAAACCGGTCATGATCCGCGCCAGGCTGTTGCCCAGGTCGTGGTAGTACTCCACGCCACCGACCTGCACCGCGAACCGCTCCGCCACCTCGACGACGGTCGGCAGCTGGTCGAACCGCAGCCACATCCGCGTATCGGTCGCGGTGAGCACCTGCCACAGCACCAACACGACCGCCACGGACCCGATCCTCAACGCCCAGCGCATCACTTGCCCGCCAACGCGAGCGCCTGCTGGAACGTCAGCACCGGACCACGTTTCGACGCGGCCGCCTCGGTCGCGAACGGCAGCAGCTCGGCACCCGACCGCACCCAGAAAGCGTGGTCGGCGAACCAGCGCGTACCCGTCTCGGCATCCGGCACGTACCCGACCCGCAGCTTCTTGCCGCTCGCGTTCACCAGCTTCAGCAATGCCGTCGGCGACGCCACGGCCTCAGGAGCCGCACCCTCGAACCACGCCTCGCTCGCCACCTTCGGGTCCCCGCCCAGCGTCGCCGGGTTCGTGAGGTCCTCGGTCGACTCCACGACGTCCTTCAACGGCTTGTCGTCGATGAACTTGTCCACGTCGAGCTCGTCGATGTTGCCGATCGACTTGAGGAACGGCACGTCCTCCTTCAACGCCTTGCGCAGCACGGACTTCAGCGACAGGTCGAACGTCGCGATGCCGTTGGGCCCGTTGTAGAGGTACACGACCTCGACCGCCAGCGAGGTGGCCTTCGAAACAATCTCTGCCGCCTCAAGAGGCTTGGTGTGCAAGAACTTCGTCGCGTCGAGCTGCGCCCGCAGGAACTCTCGCAACACCTCGGGCTGTTGCTGCGCAAAGGGATTCCGCACCACAGTTCCGTGCAACGTCGGCAGGTTCAGCGCGGCCCCGTCGTACAGCAGCTTCGCCTGCCCCGCGAACACCAGCTGCCCAGGCCACGCCACGAACTGCGCCAGCGCGGCGACGTTCCCGGACTGCAGCGCCGAAGCACCCACGGACGGTTGCTGGTTCTCGATGGTCACCTTGGTGTCGCCGAGCGCCCGCACCAACGTCCCGTGCCCGGCCGACCCGACGCTCGCGGACACCTTCTGCCCAGCGAGATCAGCGAGGGTCCTGGCCGGCGAACTGGGCGGCACCACGACCGAGTTCAGCCCGCCGCGGGCGTTGTAGCCGGTCACCGCGACCATCCGGGTGCCCTGGTCACCCTGCTTCTGCGTGCGCGAACCGTTGATCAGCAACGGGAAGTCGCCCATCGAGCCGATGTCGATCTTCCCGGCGATCATCTGCGCGGTGATCGGCGCACCGGTGTCGTAGTCCTGCCACGTCACCTTGTACGTCTTGCCGGTCTTCTTCCCGAGCTCGGCCAGCCGCTGCTCGAAGAACCCCTTGTCCTTCAACAAGGTGCCCGCGGTGACCGTGTTGATGGTCTTCGACTGGTAGCCGATGACGATCGGCACCTCCGAACCCGAAGCCGCCTCGCCCGTCCCGCACGCGGCGAGCAGAAGAACCGAAGACAGAAGAACGCGCTTCACAGTTTTTCCTCTCACCGCAGGAGATAGGGCATGTTGATGGTCACGGCACCCGTTGGGCAGCGAGCGGCGCACGGGCCGCAGTACCAGCACTCGTCGACGTGCATGTACGCCTTGCCGGACTCGGGATTGATCGCCAGCGAGTCGAGCGGGCACATGTCAACGCACAGCCGGCAGCCGTCGATGCACTTGGATTCGTTGATCGTCACCGGTACGTCGGCACGGTTGTTGACCAGAGCCATGACTCAACTCCAGGAAAGTGTTGGGAAATATGAGGTTGTTCAGCGACAGATTTCGGCACGCATGGTCAAGCGATCGCCGCGCATGCGAATGAACTCCAGATCGACCGGACGGCCGGATGCGAAATGACTGAGGCGTTCCACGACCATCAGCGCCGCCCCGCGCGGCACCTCCAGCACGGTCGCGGAGTGCAGATCGGCGTTGACGGCTTCCAACGCCACCGAAGCCGTGCCGAGCCGCTGCCCGGACGTCTGCTCGATCAACGAGAAGATGTCGCGGTGGACGAGATCCTCGGAAAGCAACGGCTCGCCGACGTCCAACGCCAGATAGGTCAGGTCCAGCGACAACGGCAGCCCGTTCAGCCGCCGCAACCGCTCGACGTAGACGACAGAAGAGTCAGCGGGAAGCTGAAGTCGTTGCGCGACAACCGAAGGCGCCCGGATCACGGTCGCAGCCCGCACGTCGTTGGTGATCTGCCCGTGCTCGTGCAGGGTTTCCGCGAGTCCCATCAGCTGGTTCAGCCCGTGTTCGACCTTGTCCGCCACGACCACGGTGCCAACGCCCGGCACGCGGTCGATGAGGCCTTCCTCGCGCAGCAGTTCCAGCGCCTCGCGAATGCTGTTGCGGGACACCGAGAACTCGGCGGCGAGAAAGCGCTCGTCCGGCAGCACGCCGCCGGGAAACGCACGGCGCACCACCTGCTGGCGGATCACGTCGGCGGCCTGTCGCGCCCGGTCGGCGCGCAACCGCCGCTCGGTTCGCGGGCTGCTGCTCATGGCCCACAGCATGGACGGATTGCGACGATCAGTTTGTTACCAGCGTGTTACGCCACCTGGTCAGCGCGTTAAGCAGGCAAAAGAGGGGCGATACGCCAGTCCATCAGGTGGAACGGCGTTGAACAGCCCCAATACCTCGGCATACGAGGTATATCACGAAGCTCACCGCCGTGACGAGCGCGGAAACCGGAAGCCCTGGTTGCAGCGACAGCAGAATGCCGCCGACCGCCGCCACTTCCGCGAAAACAACGGAAAGGACGGTCGCGCGAAGAGGCGACGCCGTGAGACGCATCGCGGCGGCAGCGGGGGTGATCATCAACGCCAAAACCAGCAGCGCGCCGACGACCTGCACGCTCAACGCCGTCGCCACACCGACCAGCACGGCGAACACGATCGACAGCCCGCGCACCGGAACCCCGCGCGAGATCGCCACATCGGGGTCGACCGAGGAGAAGAACAACGGCCGGTAGATGAACGCCAGCACGACCAGCACGGCGATCGACGAGACGACCAGCAGCTGCAGGTCGGTCGAGTCGACGCCGACGATCTGCCCGGTCAGCAGGCCGAACTTGTTCTTCGACCGTCCCTTGTAGAGGGACAGCATGAGGATGCCCATGCCGAGGCCGAACGCCAGGATCGCGCCGATCACCGAGTCGCGGTCGCTCTCCCGCCGCGAGAGCACGCCGAGCAGCACCGCGGCGATGATCGACCCGGCCAGCGCGCCGTACCCGACGCTGATGCCGAGCAGCAACGCCGCCGCGCCACCGGTGAACGCGAGCTCGGAAGTCCCGTGCACCGCGAACGCCATCTTGCGCGTGACCACCAGCGGCCCCAGCACGCCGGCCACGAGCCCCAGCACGGCAGCCGCGATCAACGCGGTCTGCACGAAGTCCAGTTCGAGCAGGTCGAGAAAGCTCACGACGCGGCCTCCGCGGTGAGGTGGTGCGTCTGCTCTTCGCACGCACCCGCGCCGACCACCAGGATCTGGTCGCGCACCCGCACGACCTCGACCGGTGTGCGGTACAGCTCGGACAGCGTCGCCGAGTTCATCACCTCGTCGGGTTTGCCCACCCGGAACCGCCCGCCCACCAGGTACAGGACCCGGTCCACCAACGGCAGCACCGGGTTCAGCTCGTGCGTCACGAACAACACCGCGGTGTCTGCCTCGCGCCGGCGCTTGTCGATCAGCTCGGAGACCACTCGTTGGTTCGCGAGGTCCAACGACAGCAACGGCTCGTCGCACAGCATCACGCGTGGGTCGCCCACGAGTGCCTGCGCGACCCGCAACCGTTGCTGCTCACCACCGGACAACAGGCCCAACGGCGCGTCGGCGTACCGCGTGGCACCAACGGCAGCGATGGCCTCGTCGACCCGGACGCGGCGCTCACGGCGGTTGCGCACGCCAAGACCCCACCGGTAGCCGTCGAGGCCGAGACCGACGAGATCGCGGCCGCGCAACGTCATGGACTGCTCGAGCGCTCGCTGCTGCGGGATGTACCCGATGGCGTGGTTGCCGCCCGCGACCTCGACCGAACCCGACGACAGCTGCTGCAACCCCAGCAGCACCCTCATCAGGCTGGTCTTGCCGGACCCGTTCGGCCCGAGGACCGCGAGGAACTCACCGGGCTCGACGTCGAGGTCGAGCCCGTCCCACAGCACCCTGTCGGAGTAGGACAGGCGTGCCCCGCGCAGCGAGATCGCGCTCATGCCTTGAGCGCCTGGGAAAGCGCGTCCACCTGCTTGCTCATCCAGTCAAGGTAGCTGGTCACACCGTCGGGCAACGTCTCGGTGACCGCGACGACGGGGATGTTCGCCGACTTGGCCTTCTCGACGATGCCCTTGGTGACCTGGTTCTCGGTCTGCGTGTTGTCGACCAGCACGTTGATCTGCTTGCTCTCGACCAGCTGGTTCGTCTCGGCGAGCGCGGCGGCCGGCACGTCCGACTCCTCCTCGATCGCCTTGCTGAACGCCTCGGGCGTGACGTCCTGCGCACCGGTCTCGTCCAGCAGGTAGTGCGCGATGGGCTCGGTCGCGAGGGCCTTGCGGCCCTTGCCGACGCCGTCGACCTTCTTCTCCAGCTCTGCCAGCTTCGCGGTGAAGTCGGCGGTGTTGCTCTCGAACGTCGTCTTCTTCTCCGGCGCGATCGCACCCAGCTCGTTCGCGGCCGCCTCGGCCACCGCGCGCACGGTGTGCAGGTCGTACCAGACGTGCTCGTTCTCGTCCTGGTCGTGCTCGCGCAGCGGGAACGCCTCGATCTTCCGCTGACCCTCCGTGGTGATCAGCTTGGGGAAGAAGTCGTCGTAGCCGCCGCCGTTGAACACGACCAGCTTGGCGTCCTTGATCAGCGCGGCGTCCGCGGGCTTGCTCTCGTACGAGTGCGGGTCGGCGCTCGGGTCGTCCAGCAGCGCCTTGACCTCGACCGCGTCGCCACCGACGGCCTTGATGACGCTGCCCCACACGTTCGTGGAGGTGACGACCTGGATCTTTCCGCTGTCTCCGGAAGGCGTCGTCGTGCCACAGGCGGCCAGGCTCACCACAGCGAGCGCGCCCACCAGAACGTTGCGGAGAGTCATCACGCCGTCCCTCGATCAGGTAATGGAAACCGTTGTCGAGTTCAGCTTACGACACGAAAAAGCCCCCGACGGTCACGCCGGGGGCTTTCGCGTGTGACTCACGCCTCCAGGCGCTCGCCCGTTTCGGGGTGGAACAGGTGGATCTCGGTGGTGTCGCGGACGGCGACCTTGACGTGCTGGCCCAGGGTCGGCGGCGTGCGGCCGTCGACGCGGACGACGAAGCGCTGCGACGAGTCGCCGATCTTCACCGCACCGTGCACGAGCGCGTCGGCACCGAGCTCCTCGACCAGCTCGACGGTCATGTCCATGCCCTCGTCACTCGACGGCACGATGCCGAGCGCCTCGGGACGGATGCCGAACGTGACCTCGTCCAGGCCGCCGGCGGCGTCGAGCGCGGCACGCGACAGCGGCACGATGATGCCGTCGAGCTTGGCACCCTCGGCGCTGATCGGAACGGTCTTGAGGTTCATGGCCGGCGAGCCGATGAAGCCGGCGACGAACGCGTTGGCCGGGCGGTCGTACAGCGCGCGAGGCGTGTCGCACTGCTGCAGCAGGCCGTCCTTGAGCACGGCGACCCGGTGGCCCATCGTCATGGCCTCGACCTGGTCGTGCGTGACGTAGATCGTGGTGGTGCCGAGACGCTGCTGGAGAGCGGCGATGTTCGCACGGGTCTCGACGCGCAGCTTGGCGTCCAGGTTGGACAGCGGCTCGTCCATGAGGAACACGGACGGCTCACGCACGATGGCGCGACCCATCGCGACACGCTGACGCTGACCACCGGAGAGCGCCTTCGGCTTGCGCTCCAGGTACTTCTGCAGGTCGAGCATCTTGGCGGCCTCTTCGACCTTCGCCTTGATCTCGGTCTTGCTGACGCCACGAAGCTTGAGCGCGAAGCCCATGTTCTCCGCGACCGTCATGTGCGGGTACAGCGCGTACGACTGGAACACCATCGCGATGTCCCGGCCCTTCGGCGGCACGTTCGTGACGTCCTTGCCACCGATGTGGATGGCGCCCTCGTCGACGTCCTCCAGGCCCGCGAGCATGCGCAGCGCGGTCGACTTGCCGGAACCGGACGGACCGACCAGCACCAGGAACTCGCCGTCGCTCACCTCGAGGGAGAGCTCGTCGACCGCGCGGACCGGCGGGTTGCCGGAGAAGACCCGCGAAGCCTTGACGTAGGACACCTCAGCCATGTGACGCACCTTTCACCGCTTGTCTGGGCGCGACGTTAGGCATTGCAAGCGCTTACGGGAACAGACGTAAGCGCTTACGTTGCACCAGTTCGCAACGTAAGCGCTTACGTCGTGTCAGCCCTTCACCGCGCCGGACGCGAGGCCCGTCACCAGGAAGCGCTGCACCAGGTAGAACACGATCACCGCGGGAATCGCGACCAGAATGGACGCGGCCGCGAGGTGCCCCCACTCCGTCCGGTTCTGCTGCACGAACACCTGCAGCCCCACGGCGAGCGTCTTGCTCTCGTCCGCCGCGGACAGGAAGGCGGAGGCGAACGCCACCTCGCCCCACGCGGTCAGGAACGCGTAGAACGCCGTCACCGCGAGACCCGGCTTGGCCAGCGGCAGGATCAGCCGCCAGAACACGCCGAACGGCGAGAGCCCGTCCACGCGGCCCGCCTCGTCGATGTCCGCGGGCACCGTGTCGAAGTAGCCCTTCAACATGTAGGTGCAGAACGGAACCGCGGTCGTGCAGTACACCAGCACCAGGCCGATGGACGTCCCGTTCAGGCCGAGAGCGATCAGGATGTTGTACAGCGGCACGATCAGCACCGCGAACGGGAACATCTGCACCAGCAGGAACGACATCATCAGGCCGCGCTTGCCGGGGAACCGGAACCGCGACGCCGCGTACCCGGCGGTGGCCGAGATGAAGACGCCGAGCACGGTCGTCATCAGCGCGATCACCACGGAGTTGCCGAACCAGGCGAGGAAGTCGCCCTTCTCGCCGGCCAGGATCCGGGTGTAGTTGTCCAAAGAGGACTCGTTGACCAGCTTGGGCGTGGGCTCGACCGCGCGGGCGTCCGGCTTCAACGAGGTCACGAAGACCCAGAAGATCGGGAACACCGCGATGATCGCGGCGACGATCAGAGTGGCGTGCAGCGCGACGGAAGCACCGACAGAGCGCTGAGCGCGGCGCAGCCGGCGTTCCGGGGCCTGCACGACCTGGAGAGACGAAGCATCGAGCGTCATCACCACACCTCGCCCTGCTTGCGCAGCGCCCGCCGGTACACCGCGGCGAACACCAACAAAACCGAAAGGATCAGCACGCCGTACGTCGACGCGATGGCGTAGTCGCGTGAGGCGCCGGAGAAGAAGCGCTCGAACGCGTACGTCACCAGGATCCGGGTGTTCGGGTTCGGACCCGCCACCAGGTAGATCACCGCGAACATGTTGAACGTCCAGATGATGCCCAGCAGGATCACGGTCGACGACACCGAGCGCAGACCCGGCAGCGTCACGTGGCGGAACCGCTGCCACGGCGTGGCACCGTCCACTTCGGCCGCCTCGTACAGGTCGCCCGGGATCGACTGCAGGCCACCGAGCAGCGCCACCATCATGAACGGCGTGCCGAGCCAGACGTTCACGATGATCACGGACACCAGGGCCCAGCCGGACTGACCCAGCCACACCGGATCCGGCAGGCCGACGGCGCGCAGGACCTGGTTGATGATCCCGTACTGCGCGTTGAACATGTACTTCCACGCGAACGCGCTGATGAACGCGGGCACGGCCCACGGCAGGATCAGCAGCACCCGGTAGAACGAGCGGCCACGCACCTGGCGGTTGAGCAGCAGCGCCAGGCCGAGACCGATCGTGTAGTGGAAGAACACGCACGAGAACGTCCAGATCAGCGTGCGGACCAGCGTGCCCCAGAACTCGCCGTACGACTCACCGCCGGACAGCACGTTCAGGTAGTTCTTCAAGCCCACCACGTCGAACGACGCGGGCCGGTCCAGGACCGGGTTGGCGATGTTGCCCTCGTTGATGTTCGTGAAGGTGAAGAACACGCCCTGCGCGAGCGGGTAGAGCACCAACACCGCGATGACCACCACGACCGGCAGCACCATCGCATACGCGTACCAGTACCGGTCCAGGAACCGACGCACCGAACTCCTCCGAACCTCAGGCGAACGGCCGGGGCGAAAACCCCGGCCGTTCAACACCAATCAGCCGATCGAGTACTCGGGAACGACGGTGTCCTTGTAGGCCTTGGCAACGTCGTCGAGCGCCGCCTTGGCCTCCTTCTTGCCGGCGAGCACGTCGGCGTAGGCGATCTTCAGCGGGTCGAACAGCTGGCCGCCCTCGGGGATCCAGGCACGCTCGTGCGCGACCTTGGTGACCGGCTCGAACGCGGCGACGACGGCGTTGGCCTTGACGTCGGCGTTGCTGTAGGCGGACTTGCGGGTCGGCAGGAGGCCGAGGTCCTTGGCAATCGCGGCCTGCGACTCGACTGACGCCATGCACTGGATCAGCTTGACCGACGACTGCTTCGCCTTGGTGCCCTGGCGGATCGTGTAGTCGTGGCCACCGACCGGCGCGCTGCCCTTGCCCGCGGTGGGACCGGGAACCGGCGCGATGCCGAGGTTCGCCTTGTCGGTGAACGCGGTGCCCTTGAGGTAGTCGGCGACCGACCACGGGCCGTTGATCACCATGGCGGTGTCACCGCTGGTGAACGCGGCCTGCATCGTGGTGTAGGAGTTCGTGGCGTCCAGCGAGGTGAACGCGGCCTTGGCGTCGAGCAGGCCCTTGGCGGTCTGCAGCGCCTTCACGTTCTTCTCGGAGTTGACCACGATCTTCTTCGACGCGGCGTCGACCAGGTCGCCGCCCTCGCCGTAGATGAACGGCAGCGCGTAGTACGCGTCGTTGTTCAGGAAGATCGACTTCTCGCCACCCAGCTTGGCGGCGGCAGCCTTGACCTCGTCCCACGTCTTCGGCGGCTCGACACCGGCGTCGACGAGCTTCTTCTTGTTGTAGAAGAGCGCCAGCGAGTCGGTCACCTGCGGCACGGCCCAGGTCTTGCCCTCGAACTTGGTCGAGCCCAATGGAGCCTCCAGGAAGTCGGAGGTGTCCTTGGCGAGGTCGGTGTCGGTCAGGTCGGCCACGTAGCCGAGCTTCGCGAGCGCGGGCACCCAGGCCACCTCGGCGCGGAAGACGTCCGGACCCTGGCCACCCTGCGCGGCGGTCTTGTAGTTCGCGAAGGCCGTGTCGAAGGCCTGCGTCTCGACCTTGACCTTGTAGCCGCCCTTGGTGGCGCAGTCCTCGGCGATCTTCTTGAACACGGGGCTCTCGTTGGGGCCGCTGGTGTCCCAGAAGGTCACTTCGCCCGAGTCGGATCCGCTGCTGCTCGATCCACCGCCTCCGCAGGCGGTGAGCACGAGGGCGACACCCGTCGCCATGGCGGTCACGAGGGTTGTCCGTCGCATCGTTGCTGCCGTTCCCTCCAGCTGGGCCCCATCTCCCAGTGAGATGAGGGGTCTTGCAAGGTTTTGCGAGAATGTTGCGGGCGATTTCACTACCAGAACCATGGTCAGGTCAAGACGTCGACCGTAACCAAGCCGTAACGGCACTGTCTTGCAAACGCGCGTTGCAAAATTTTTCTGAGCGCGGCAAGCTTGCGCCGAACCCGATCTGAGCTGGGAGGCAACGTGTCCGGACTGTCCGAGATCGCCAGGGCAGCCGGGGTGTCCATCTCCACCGTCAGCCGTGTTCTCAACAGGCGTGCGGGTGTGAACGAGGAGACCAGGCAGCGCGTGCTGTCGGTGCTCGCGGAGATGCCGTACACCCCGCGCGGGCTCGGTGCGTTGCAGCGCACCGGCGTGATCGGCCTGCTCGTGCCGGAGCTCTCGAACCCGGTCTTCCCCGCGTTCGCCGAGGCCCTGGAGACGCGGGCCGCACGCCTCGGCTACTCGTCGCTGCTGTGCAACACCCGCAGCGGCGCACCGATGGGTGAGGAGGAGTACGTCCGGATGCTCCTGGCTCGCGGGGTCGAGGGCATGGTGTTCGTGTCACCGGAGATCACCAACGTCGAGGTGCCGCTCGGTCAGGCGCCCCGGCCGAGCTACTACGCGAAGCTCGTCGCGGACGGCGTCCACATGGTCTTCCTGAACGGTGCCACGCCTGCGCTCGACGTGCCCGACGTGACGGTGGACGAGCAGCTCGCGGGCTACACGGCCACCAAGCACCTGATCGACCTGGGCCACGAGCGGATCGGGTTCGTCTCGGGTCCAGCGCGGTCGCTGCCGTCGAGGTTGAAGCGCGCCGGATGGGCTGCTGCTCTTGAGGAGAACCATCTGCCCGCAGGCTCGGAGTACGTCGCGCACGGGCCGTTCAGCGCGGAAGGCGGTGGCGTCGCGGTGGGCCAGCTGATCGACACGGTCAAACCGACCGCGGTGATCTGCTCGTCCGACCACATGGCGCTCGGCGTCATGCGCGAGGCACACCAACGAGGGATTTCCGTACCGGACGAGCTCTCGGTCGTCGGGTTCGACGACATTCCTTTGGCTGCCTATTCATCGCCCGCTTTGACGACGCTCGCACAGCCGATCGAGGAGATGGCGGCGGCCGCGATCGACGAGCTCGTGCTGCGCCTGGATCCGGATCGCCGCAGGCAGGGCACCGACAACTACACCCGCGTCTTCCGGCCGCGGCTCGTCGTGAGGGAATCGTCTGCGCCTCCGAAGTGAGACGCCCAATAGCCGATATTGGTCTGGACCAACTTCTGAACAAGGCAGATGGGTCAACCAGCGCGGATGCGTCATTTGAGGGACACAGGTCACCCTCGCTTCACGAATTGGTTCTGAACCGTTACGGTCCTTTCATGGCGCGGTCGATGCATGTGCGACGTCCGGCAACGCTGGCCTCTCTGGCCGCTGAGCTGGGCGTTTCCCGGACAACGGTGTCCAACGCCTACAACCGTCCCGACCAGCTCTCCCCTGAGCTGAGGCGGCGGGTGTTGGACACGGCCCGAAGGCTGGGTTACCCCGGCCCGGATCCTGTGGCGCGCTCGTTGCGCACGCGCAAGGCCGGTGCGGTGGGCCTGTTGCTCACCGAGAACCTCTCCTACGCGTTCCGCGACCCGGCGGCGATCGGGTTCCTGGAGGGCCTCGCACTGGCGTGCGAGGACGCCGGAACCGGGCTGCTGCTGGTCCCCGCGAATCCTGAGCGCGAGGACGTCGCGTCCGTCCACCGCGCGGGTGTCGACGGCTTCGTCGTCTACTCGGTGCCGGACGACGACCCGCACCTCGCCGCGGTGCTGGAACGCCCCGTTCCGACAGTCGTCTGCGACCAGCCCGACCTCGGCACGGTCGACCGGGTCGGCATCGACGACCGCGGTGCGATGTACGAGCTCGCGAAGCACCTGATCTCGTTGGGCCACCGTCGAATCGGCGTCGTGTGCATGCGCCTCGCGCGCGACCGCAACGACGGCTTCGTGACCCCGGACCGCCAGCACGCCGCGCACTTCCACGTGCAGCGCAACCGCCTGTCCGGCCTGGCCGAGGCGTTCAGCGAGGCAGGCGTCGACTGGTCGCAGGTGCCCGTGGTCGAGCGCTTCGACCACAACATGGCTTCCGGTGCGTCCGGCGCGGCCCAGGTGCTGGACCGCGACCCGCAGGTCACCGCGTTGATCTGCACCTCGGACGTGCTGGCGCTCGGTGCGCTGACCGAGGCTGCACGACGTGGCCTGCGCGTACCGCACGACATCACGGTGACCGGGTTCGACGGCATCCGCGCCGGCGAGGAGGCCGGGCTCACCACGGTTCGTCAGCCGGTGCTGGAGAAGGGCCGGGCGGCGGGCAAGCTGCTGCTCGACGCGAACGAGCGGACCCGGCCGCGGTCGGTCAACCTCGCGACCGAGCTGATCATCGGCAAGACGTCGGCGGCGCCGCGCGGTGGTGCCGAGGAGCGCTGGTTCGGTCCCTGATCACCATTCCAGCCTGAAGACAACAGGTGAGCTGGCCTTGCCGGCCAGTTTCGCCACCAGCAGGTAGTCGCCGGGCCCGAGCCGGGTGTGCTCACCGCACCCCGGCTTCGAGGTGGAACCGGCCCACTTGGTGCCGTAGTTGAAGACTTCCTTCGGCTGCATCACGCGCACCTCGGAGCCCACGTTCGCCAGGCAGTGGTTGCTCGACCACAGCAGCGTCGCGCCGTCCGCGCTCATCACGGTGAGCTCGCGGTGCTGGCGGCCGATGTCCTTGATGCACGGCGCCTGGCCGTTGTTGACCACGTCCATCGACAGTTCCGGCTGGTCACCGATGGTGTAGAAGGGCTTGTTCGCCTTCGCCACGACCGCGATCGCATCGTCCGCGCACGGCTGCGGCGGTCCGGGAGGCGGGGGCGGCGGCGTGGTCGGCGTCGGTGAGGGCGGCGGTGTGGTCGAGGACGAGGAAGCGACCGGCGACTCGGACATCGTGGGCGGCGGGTTCGAGGACGACGCCGCGGCCGCGTTGGTCGGTTTGGCCGTTTCCTCCTCATTCGAGCCGAAGAGTCCGACGATCCAGATCACCAGCAGCAGTGTGACCAGCGCGGCTCCGATGGCGGCGATGCGGCGGCGCCAGTACACCGTGGACGGCAGCGGACCTGTGGGCTCGATCACGGCCCGAACGTAGCCGGACCAGGTGGAATCGAGCGGGAGGCGAGCATCGCTCGATCGGTTGAACGTGACATTGACCGGAAACCCCTTGTGAACGGACGCTAACACCGGTTCCAATCGATGTCGCGAGGTCCGCCGGTAGGCCATGGAGGGTGTCATGACCGCGATCGACGAACTGCTCAAGCGGAACTACGAGCTCGGGAACGTGGTTCCCGGAGACCGTTCGTCCGCCAAGCCGTCCCTGCAGGTGGCAATCCTCACCTGCATGGATTCGCGCATCCGGGTGTTCGAGATCTTCGGGTTGAAGCAGGGTGAGGCGCACGTGCTGCGCAACGCCGGAGGTGTCGTCACCGACGACGCGATCCGGTCGCTCGCGCTGAGCCAGCGCAAGCTCGGCACGCGCGAGGTGCTGCTGGTGCACCACACGAACTGCGGTCTGGAAATGGTCACCGAGGACGACTTCAAGGACGAGCTGGAGACCGAGACCGGTCTGCGGCCGACCTGGGCCGTCGAGGCGTTCAAGGTCGTCGAGCAGAGCGTGCGCGGATCGATGGCCCGGCTGCGCCGCAGCCCGTTCATCCCGCACACGGACAAGATCCGCGGGTTCGTCTACGACGTGCACACGGGCGAGCTGCGCGAGGTAGACGCCGCAAGCACCGCAGCCGCCTGATCAGCCGCTCCGAGATCGTGGAGCGCGCTTGTTCGTGGCTGCGCGACTCGGTTCCGCACAGCCAGACGAGGTTCC